>JAGYMR010000064.1 GCA_018400515.1 Tangfeifania sp. | reverse complement strand
ACTTTTAAACAAGGCCCATGGAACTCGCATGGAATTTTTTTCATTCCCTTTTGTGATGTTTGCATGCTCGTTTCATGTTGGTCGCTTTTTTTGATTTAAAACAACTCCGTTCCGGCCAGGTAATCCAGTTGAATAATGCTTCTGTTGTGGTTTCTTACCGTTTCGAGGTAATCGAGCCGGATTCCCGTGGCCTGGTCGAAATATTGGATGTATTGCAAATAATCGATATTTCCCTCCCTGTATTGTTGCGAAGCACTTTTTATGATCCTGTCTGCTTCTTTCAGGCGGTTTCCTTGAAAGTAATGAACCTGCTTTTGGTATGTTTCCAGTTCCCGGAGGGAATTCTTCCAGGCGGTATGTACAGCATTTTCCACCTGCCGGTAATTTTGCCTGGCTTGTTCTGCAGCCAGACCGGCGGCTTTTGACCGGCTTTTTTCCGTCAGGATATCAAGGGGAACATTCACACCCAGTTCAAAAGAGGAAAAGCCGCTGTTCCCGTGAAGCTCCTGCCTGCTAAAGCGGAGGAAGGGGTCGGGCCAGGCGGTGGCGCTTACTGCCTTCCCTTCGGATTTTTTGGTTCGCCAGCGGCTTTTGGAAAGTGCCAGGTCAGGATTTCCTCCCGGAACACGGACAGTATCCGGTAGATTGTCCGCCTCCAGGGGATGGAGCCCGTCCGGTACCACCAGCAGGGAACCAGGAACAAACAAGCGGCTGGCAAGAATATTTTCTACGATCTCCAGCCGGTTCAAAGCCGCCTCTTTCGCTACCCGGATCTCGTTGTATTTTGCCCGGGCAGAAACTTTCTCCAGATAAGAGATATCACCGGTTTCATAGCGCAGGTTTCCCGCTTTTTCCAGTTCCCCGAAAATCGTTTCCAGCTGTTTCAGCAAGTCCGCCTTTTCCTTTGCAAACAGTACATCGGTAAATGCCAGCCGGACATCCCGGGCCAAAGCCGCTTTATTCCGGTCATACGACCGCCGGCTTTCATGAATCTGCTGAAACGCCCATTTATTTCGTTTTATGTATTCCATGGGCGTTTTCAGCTCCTGCTCCACCGACCATTTCTCCCGGCCGGCTCCTTCGTTTTCCCTTTCGTAAGAAAATTTTGTGTCGGGGATATCCCATGAAAGCTTTTTGAGTTCCTGCTGCTGTTCGATCTTTAATTCCGCGGCTTTTATCCGGGGATGGTTCTCCCATGCCAGTTCAACGGCCTGCCTCATTCCCGTAATTTTCAGCGTTTGCTTTTCCGGTTCCTGTCCGGCGGTGTTCAATGCCAAAGGCCCAATGAGCAGCAAAAGCAGCACAGAAAACTTTCCCCGGCGGCCAAGCCGGTTTACACGGCCTGATTCAGCGGGAGAAAGCCGGAAAGCTTTCGGCCGGCGTTCACTGAACGAATAGATGATGGGTAAAAGGATCAGCGTTAACAGCGTGGCGGTCACCAGTCCCCCAACAACCACCGTTGCCAGGGGGCGCTGCACCTCGGCTCCGGGGGATGTGGACAATGCCATTGGAAGGAACCCGAGGGCATCAGTAAGCGCTGTCAGGATCACCGGACGGAGCCGCATGTCGGTTCCGCGGTAAATCCGCCGGAAAACATTGTTCACTCCCTCCTTTTTCAGCTCATTGAAAAAACTCATCAATACCAGGCCATTCAATACAGCAATGCCAAAAAGGGCGATAAACCCGATCCCGGCAGAGATACTGAAGGGCATTCCCCGGATCCATAAAGAGAAAACGCCCCCGATCGTAGCCAGCGGCACAGCAGAAAAAACCAGCAGGGCCTGTTTCATTGAACCGAAAGAGAGGTACAGCAGGGTAAAAATCAGGACCAGAACCAGCGGCACCACCCAGGAAAGCCGCTTCTTGGCATGCTGCAGGTTTTCGAAATCTCCTTCGTAGGTCATGTTATACCCCCGCGGCAGCCCGAGTTTTTCTTCCAGTTGCTGCCGGACATCCCGGACAAACGACTCCGTATCCCGGTCTCCGACATTGATGTCCACTTCAATTTTCCGCTTAACCCCTTCGCGTGAGATGGATGCAGGACCTGTTCTTAAATCAATGTCGGCCACCTCTTTAAGCTGCACCTGCCGGCCATTGGGGCGCCGGATGTATAATTCCCCCATGGCCTCCGGATTGTGCCGGTGCTGATCCGCGAGCCGCACCACCTGGGAAAAGCGGCGTTCTCCTTCGTAGACCGTTCCGGCAATGGCCCCGGAAAAGCCCGCCTGGATCGTGCGGTTCACCGTTTCAATATCCAGTCCGTAACGGGCCAGCTGGTCACGGTTGTACGCAATAACAATCTGGGGAAGCCCGGTCACTTTCTGTACATTCAGGTCCCCTGTCCCCGGAATGTCTTCAATGAGAGCCCCGGCCCTGTGAGCATACTTGTAAAGGGTGTCCAGGTCGGATCCGTAAATATTCAGCAAAATATCGGCCGTTGAGCCGGTGAGCAGGTGTCTGAACAACATCTCAATGGGCTGGGAAAAGAAAAAACCCACACCGGGAACGCCGGCACTCATCTCCTCCTTCATCATTTCTGCCAGCTCCTCTTTGGAACGGGTGCGGGTCCACTCCTCCGGGGATTTCAGGGTAATGATCATTTTGGCCATTTCAAGCGACATGGGATCGGTAGGGATTTCGCCGGTACCGATCTTGGTGGCCACCTGATCCACTTCATCCGGAAACTCCTCCAGCAAAATATTTTCGAGTTTGGTATTGATCTCCACGGTCTCCGACAGGGAGGTTCCCGGGGGCAAAATGGGGTGGATGGCAAAATCGCCTTCATCCAGCTGCGGTATAAAGACCGCTCCCAGTTGCGAAAAGGTAAAAAGTGCTGCAATGAAAAGCGCCACAATAGCCGTTGTCACTGCATAGCGGTAACGGAGGGCCTTTCTCAGGATCCGCTGATATCCCGAACGCACGGGGTTAAGGATGCGATCCGCAAGACGGGGCCGGTTGGTTTTCCCCGGCCGCAGCACAAGGGCCGACATCATCGGTACATAGGTCAGGCAAAGGATGACCGCCCCGAGGAGGGCCGAACCAAATGCGATGGCCATGGGACGGAACATATCCCCTTCCTGGCCGGTAAGGGTCAGAATGGGCAGGAAAACGATCAGGATGATCAATTGCCCAAAAAAGGCGGTCCGCATCATTCGTTCCGAGGCGGAGGCAGTGATCCGGTCGATCCGTCCGCGAAGCGCCTTGCCCTTTAATTGCCGCAGCGATGAAAACTTCCGGTTGATCTGGAAGACGGTAAATTCAATGATAATCACCGCACCGTCAATGATAATCCCGAAGTCAATGGCTCCCAGGCTGATAAGGTTGGCTGAAAAACCGAAGGAGTACATCACTCCAAGGGCAAAAAGCAGCGACAGGGGGATTACCGAGGCGGTAATCAGGCCGGAGCGCATGCTGCCCATCAAAAGGACCAGCACAAAAATAACGATCAGGGCCCCCAGGGCCAGATTTTCAGAGACGGTCCGGGTGGTTTCACGGATAAGTCCGGAGCGGTCGAGAAAGGGTTCCATCTCCACCCCTTCCGGGAGAGCTGCCTTCACGCGGGGCAACCGCTCTTTCACATGGTCTATGACCTCGGCCGGGTTTTCCCCCCGGAGCATCATCACTTTCCCGCCAACCGCTTCTCCTTTTCCGTTATAGGTAAATGCCCCAAAACGGGGGGCATGGCCATATTGCACGGTCGCCACATCCCCGATCTGCAGGGGGATGCCCTGTTCATTTTTCAGCCCGATGGCGCGGATATCCTCCAGCGACTGCGTCAGCCCCTGTCCCCGGATAAAATAGGCCTGCCGGCTCTTCTCGATGTAGCTCCCGCCGGTGTTCGCATTATTCTTTTTCAGCGCCTCATAAATATCAATGATGGCCAGGTTATAACTTTGCAGGCGGTCGGGGCTGACGGCTACTTCGTACTGTTTCAGATACCCTCCCATCGTGTTCACTCCGACAACCCCGGGAATGTTGATCATCTCCTTTTTGACAATCCAATCCTGGATCGTCCGCAGATCCATGGCGTCGTAAACAGTATCGTAACCCGGTTTCACCGAGAGCACGTATTGGTAGATCTCCCCCAAACCGGTAGTCATCGGCCCGATGGAGGGCTGCCCCACCCCGGGTGGTAACTTATTGGAGGCACTTTCCAGCTTCTCCTTCACCAATTGACGGGGTTTGTACATTCCCATTCCCTCTTCAAAAACAAGGGTAATGTCCGATAAACCAAATTTTGAAACGGAGCGGATCTCCAGCAATCCGGGTAAATTTCCCAGCTCCAGCTCCAATGGATATGTGATCAGTCGCTCCACTTCATCTGTAGCCAGGTCGGGGGTGAAAGTGGTGACTTTTACCTGGTTATTGGTCAGGTCGGGAAGTGTATTCATCGGCAGATGGAACAGCGCATAAATACCCCATCCGATCCATGCCGCAATAAACATCCCGGTCAGTAATTTATTCTTTATAGAAAATCTGATTATTTTGTTTATCATAAAAATCCGGATTAAATATTGAAAATCAATATTCGATTCACATGCAGAAACTTTCCTTTGGTCAGGAAATTCTTTGCACGGACCGCGAAAAAATTCGCGATTCAAGAAAAGCCCTCCGGTTTTTCAGGAACACAGGAATTTTTGTAGAATCAGGCCTCCCGGGTACAGGAAATCTCCCGGTGCACTTTCTGCGCCTGAAAATCGATATCAAAGAAATTCGGGGAAGGGCAAACAGAAAGGATTATAAAGAAAAAGGCGGAGCCCTCAGGGGTGTTTCCGTGAAAATAAAGCAGGGAGTGGCGGCAACCCTCCGGGGGAAAAAACGCTCCAGGGATAAGCCACTGCTGAAAAAGAATTGAAAATTGGAGAAAGGCAGCCAGTCAAAATGGATTTCCTCCGGGACCTTATCCAGCGGCCGGATAAAGATCTTCCGGGAAAACAACTCGTTAAAGGCATGGCAATGATGGTTATCGCCGGACAAATCACCGGAAATACGGACTTCACGTACAGGATCCGGCTGATGATGGGGTATACAACCGGTGTAGTGGTGATGGTGCGGGATCACCTGGTGGGCAAGAATGATGCCTCCAGCCAGCAGAAGAAAAAAGAGCCCCGTTTGTTTAAGAAAGTTTTTCACACCGGTTCATTTTTTAACAATCACCGGCAGCAAAAATAAAAAAAGCCCCTCGAAAAAAATGTTAATAAAAAGTTATTTGTAAAGGGTCCTCATCTTGCATGATTTCTGAAAACTGCATAAGGACATGCCACGGTGGCAAGGTAGACCGGGTTTTGTTTATGTCCGTTCGGATGAAAGCATTCCCAGGGTGCGCCAAACAATTAAATTCCCAGGATTTCAGTTCCCTGTTCAAAAACGATGTCGCGCGGAATACCGGCCTCATTGATCCGGTCCAGGTCTTTTTGCAGCGTTTCACGAATGAAGCCCTTCTCTTCGATCATTTGTCTGGCCGCTTCATAATCGCCGTCGCCCTGAATTTTCAGGATGGTTTCGGACAACGAAAGCATGGCGGCTTTCATCTTTTCGAAATCCACCCGGTAGGTCCCGGTTTCAGGATCCCGACTGAAAGCACCGGCCTCCTGAAAATAATAGAACCGCATCATGTTGGCTTTTCCATGGGCACTGGCGGCACCAAAACGCACCGACCGGAAGATGCCGGCCATAAAGGTAACAAAGTTATCCATCAGCTCTTTTTCCCCCAGTTCCCCCTGCTCGCTGAGCTGGTAGACACACCACAATCCCAGAATATCCGCTTTGCTCTCCTCGATCGAGGTGTAAGCATCCTTCAGTGATTCCCGGACAGTAGAGGACTGGTCCACGGTCATGCCAAGCCCCAGGCCGTGCGCCACTTCGTGAAACATCGTATTCTCAAAAAATGCATCGAACGTAACATGGGAGCGCTGATCCCGGTCGATCAACAAATCGGCAATGGGCACCAGGATCTTATCAAACTTCGCTTTCATGGAATTTTTTAACTGAAGCTTGCGGCTGCCTTTAGTTTCACGGACTTTTTCATCGTTCGGCAGGTTAATGGCAATGGTTTTGCTTCCTGCGTTGCAGTCCCCGGCATAATAGATGGCATCGTAAACATTCATATCCGAATCCATGCCCGGTGTTTCATTTTTATAGGGGGGCGGACACGGCAACGCTTCCTGAAGGCCCGGCAACAGGGCGGCATATTTTTCCAGTTTCCGGCTCCACTCCTTATCTTTGATCAGCAGAAACGATTCGTGCGCTGTTTTATAGCCAAACAGCTGGTCTTCGTAATTCTCGATGGGGCCCACAATAAATTCAATGGTGTTGTTTTTCATCTCCATCCAGGCAACATCGCTTTCATAATATTCATCGGTGAGTAAGGCTCCGGCCCGTTTTTCAAGGTAGTTTTTCAGTCCTGGGTCTTCGGCCAGATCAGCTGCCTGCCGGATGTAACCGGCCGCTTCTCTGACCTGCGCCTCAAAAGCCTCATGGTAGGGCACCGTTTTCAAATCACCGTTCTCATCCCTCCGGATAAGGGAATAGAGGCTGGTTTTTTCGGGATTATCCCAGGCCTCAAACTCAGCTTTTGTCATATCCGCCGGATAAAAATTGGCGCCCGCGGGTTTGGGGCCATACCCCTCCAGGAAGGGCTCATTGTCGTTCAGCCGTTCCCATGGGCCGTAGTTGATGTTCAGAAATTTCCGGGTATACTTTTCCGGATTACCGGCAAACAACTCCGCTTTATCTCCAAAAGCTTCCACCCAGAAAATATCATCCATGATTCCGGCCGCTTTCAGCAGCAAGGGAAGCATCTGTTGCTCTTTTTCACTCAGAATACTCAGATCGGTTGTCAGTTTAAACGGGGCGTACTCTTCCACTTTTTGTTGAATTTCAGGTTTTACATCTTGTTGTTGTTCTTTTTTTGATTGGGAGTTGCAGCCAAAAGCAACGGCCGCGGTAAAAATAAGCAAAGCAATCTTGTTCATTCGTTTCTATTTTAACGTTTAACACAGGCCCGTTTCTCCGGTCAAAGATACAAAACAGCCGTTGAAACAGGAAACAGCTCCTTTACAATTGTTCACCAAAAAGAACATTATCAATCGCCGGTTCAACATCAATAAAAATAAATAATTTGAACAAGGAAAAAATTCAGGCAGGAAGATTATCCTGAAATATTGCATTGTCCTGCCATGCTTTTCCCCGTTTTCCCATTTACATCCCCCTGAACGTTTCCGGTCATTTGCAACTCCTACGGCTTTCCGTTAGAACCGGTGACTGTCCGGGCCACGTCTGGAAGCAACGCCAGAGCAGGGAACAAAGCTTCCCTGTCAGAGAATCAATTCCCGGTCTTTGGCCGGCAACGGGCTGAAAAGCACATCCAGGAAACCGCCACTGGCATTATCTTCAGCGACAAATTGGGGTTTTCCTTTGATGGTTTCCCGGGTTGACCGGTGAACATGCCCGGCAAGGATTCCCAGAAGGTCTGGTGCCGAAAACACTTCCCGGTGGTATTGGTAGGTTGTTTTGGTATGTCCCCCTTCAGGCCACTTTGGACGGCGCTCCAGTTCAAAGTTCCTGTCGGCAGCAGCCCCCCACTGAGGATGGCCGCATCCGTAGCCTACCGGACGGCCGGGCGCATACATGGGAATGTGGGAGATCAGCACCAGCGGAATCTCCTGCCTTACCTGCTCCCGGAAAAAGGCCAGCTGCGCTTCATTGATTTCATACGTGGAGTTATCGATGGTCAAAAAGCGAACCCCCTGAATGTCCCGGGCTGCCATGAGTGGGTTTTTGTCCTGATACAGAGGAAAAAGCCGCTTTCCAATCCACAGTTCCCTCAAATGCTCCATGGAGCCCTCCATCCCTTCATAATGCCAGTCGTGATTCCCGGCAACATACAGGTAGGGAATTCCTGTAGCTTCCAGCTTTTTAAGCGCCCATTCAATGGCGGCCTCCGACGGAAAACTGAAAATATCCCCGCCCAGTGCAATTAAATCAGCACCCGTTTCAACGGCGTGTTCCAGGGTCCATTCAAAGGCCTTCGCCGGAGTGGTCGCCTCCCCGGACTGAAAATGCCGGGTTTCATTGTATGCTCCGGCCATCCGCTTGCTGTATTTCCGGTAGGGTTCCTCCCGCTCATCATCCATGTGCAGGTGGGTGTCGGCAATAAAGGTGATCTTTACCTCCGTTGAGATTTTTTCAGAAAAGAAATGCACCTCAGTACCTGCTGAAGTGACACATGCCGGGACAAAAGAAGAATTTCCTTCTGGTTTTTCCACGGCCGGATTCCGGGGCATCAGTCCCAGTCCCAAAGACCCTGGAATTGCTTTTTGAAAAAAGGAACGGCGTTTCATGTGAATACCATTTATTGAAACATTAAATATTCAGGCACTAAAAAAACGATTGCGCGCTTCATTTTTATTTTTGAAAGGTACAATTTCCCGCTTAAATTCACCCGAACAAAAGATCCTTTTTTATCCCGAAACCATAAAAACATTCAAACTCCGCTTCCTTTTGTCCTGATAATGGCAGTAATAAGCCCTTCGGGATTTAAAAAATGGGCAAGACGCCTGTAATCTGGCAGAGGAAGTTGGCTTTCCCGGGATTTTTTCGTACATTCAATGGTTCAACAGGCATTCTTATTGGTCTTTGCAGCCTTTACCAGGCAGAAGATTGCAACAGCTAAAAAGTCCGGCTATTCGCAAATAACAAGATATAAAACGAACATGTAAAATACTTACACCCAGGGGAATGAAATTCGCTTGCGAATTCTATTGAATACCGTTAAAATAGACGATTGAATGAGATAAATAAAATAAATGCGAGTTCCATACTATACCACTGAAAATAAACAATTTTAATAGTATATGAAACATCATCGATTCCTTCAAATTCTACTTATCACCGCAGGTATTGTAACGCTTTTTTCATTAACAGCTTTTGCCGGCGGAACTTCTTTTTATGTTTCACCCGACGGGAATGACTCGTGGCCGGGAAACCAAATTGAAAAGCCTTTTGCAACCATCCAAAAGGCCCGGGATGCCGTCCGTGAATTAAAAAACGGATCCGGCCTCACAGCAGCGGTGACAGTTTACATCCGGGGAGGTATCTATGAGTTACCGGGAACCCTTGTTTTTAAACCGGAAGATTCCGGAACGGCTGAATTCCCTGTCCGGTACGTGGCATATAAAGACGAAGTTCCCGTCATCAGCGGTGGAAAAGCCATAAATGGGGAGTGGAGGCCTTACAAAGGGAACATACTGGTTTGCAAGATCCCTGAAGCAGAAAATAACCAGTGGGCATTCCGGCAGCTCTTTGTCAACGGGAAACGGATGACCCGGGCACGGTTGCCCAATGAAGGTTCCTATTACCGGGTGGAGAAGACCGAAGAGGATCCCGGCCAGAACGCGATGAAATACCGGAAAGGGGATTTTGAGCCATGGGATCAATCCGGAAAAGTGGAAGTGGTGATCTTTCATTCATGGAATGAATCGCGGCTATTGGTTGAAAGTGTGGATGCAAAGGAGCAAATGGTCACTTTTACCGGGCCGGTCGGCGTACCGCTGGGAAAATTCACAGAGAGGGTTCCCAACCGCTATTTCATTGAGAATGTCTTCGAAGCACTGGATTATCCGGGCGAATGGTACCTGGACAGTGAAACCGGAGCGCTCTACCTCTACCCCACCGGTGAATGGCAGGATCCGGAAGTCCGTGCCCCTGTGATCAATCAGCTGGTACGCCTGCAGGGCGATCCCGGGGCCGGTAAATACGTCAGGCACATTGAATTTTCCGGACTTACCTTTTCAGATGCCGGTTATAGCATACCCCGGGAAGGGATCCCCACCCTCCCCGATGTGGGAGATATTTATCCCCCTTCGGCGGTTACCCTCGACGGGGCAAAATACTGCCGGCTGGAAAAAAATACCTTTCGGAACACGGGAACCTACGCCCTGGAAATTTCCGGAGAGGGGAATGTGGTCATCCGGAATGAGATCAAGCAAACCGGCGGTGGCGGCATCATCACCCGGAGCTACGGAAAAAATCCCAACATCATCAGATACAACCACATTCATGACTGCGGCGACATCTTTTTCAGTGGCTGTGGCATTAATGTCGACGACGGGGGCGGTGAAATCGCCCATAACCTGATCCATGATATCTCCCACACAGGAGTTTACAGCCGCCACTGGGCGACTTCATACCAGGAGCAGGAACGCCGCAACCAGGAACAGCAGCTTCGGATTGAAAGCAATGAAATCCATGACGTGGGAAGCAAACTGAATGACTGCGCGGGAATTTTTATCCGTGACTCCAACATTGTCATCCGCAATAACCTTATTTACAATGTATATTCCTATAAATATTACGAAAATCTGGGGCATTTTAACAATTGCGGTGTACCCGGCTGGGGCATTTACCTGGGGTGCGAAACCCGGAACACCCTGGTGGAAAACAACATTGTATACAACATGACCGAAGCCATGCATGTCTTTTTCGGCACCCGGAATGTTACCATTAAAAACAATATCTTTGCCGGCTGTGAAGTCCGGCAAATCCGGTACGAAACGCCCCCCAACCTCGACATGACCAATAACCGGTTCGTACGGAATATCGTTTACAATACCGCTCCCTATTCCCAAGTTTTTAGTGTTGCCGGCGAAAATTCCCTGCCGGTGGAATCGGACCGCAATGTCATATACCATGCCGGAGGGAAAAACCCGCTGGTCATTAACCAGGGGCAGGGGCAGATAAGTTCATGGGAAGACTGGCTTAACCGGGGATATGAAAAAAACTCCCTGTTTGAAGATCCCCTGTTTAAGAATCCTGAAAATCACGATTATGGCTTGCTCCCTGGGTCTCCGGCATTTAAGGTAGGATTTGACCCCATTGATGTTTCAAAGGTGGGACTGAGGCCCGACAAAAAGTAGCCTCAGGGACCGGAATTTCCGCCTCCTGCTGCAGGGAGAACCGCTCTCCGGGGAGGGCTTCTCCCCGTTCAGAGGGGTGCGTTATCCAAAAGAACCGGGACAATAATTTTCATTGCACCGAAAACAATCAATGCTTCAAAAAATAAAGGATGGCAAACTGGCGGGCGTGCCCGTCAGGCCAATACGGGCTAAGGGAATCGCTGCTACATACCCAGGTACTTAAAAGCCTCATAAACAAAGAAAGCCGGCCAGACGATGGCTTTCAGAAACCCCAGGACACCCATCCAGAAACCGGTGGCCGTGGAAATAAAATAGATGATCGCCCCGATGAATCCAAGGCCGTAAAATGCGCCTGCAGCAGGGGCATTCTCATGTACTTTCTGTTTCATTTGTTTGCAATTTTAAAATAAAAAATATTACGCGCATGTTTTGATATTATGCTCCGGCGGGGGATTTTTATTTTCTGAACAATCAGCCAAAACATTAATAATCACCCCTTGGCAATAAGCACATAAGACACTCACAACCAAAAATATAGCTAAAACACATGCCAGTTCCATACGATACCTTTATAATTAAAAAATTTAAATCGTGTGAAAAATTTTCTTTTCAGAGAGGCTGCACCTCCCTTTCATGCGTTCAGGATAAAATTACAAAAAACAATTATCTTTCTATCAGAAATTATGTTTTCTTTCCCTGCTGAATGTTCTTATACTTCAGAGGCACCTTTCATTTCCCTGCATTGATAAAATAACGGCCTGACCCCAGCCGTATGATTACCGTTTCCGGGTTCTCTTCAATGATCCGGAATCCCTCGATGGTCTCTGGCGGCTGGTTATTGATGGTAAAACCCGTTTTTGACCTCACCGGAACGTGAATGACCGCCGAAGAGTTGCATGGAATAGCCACTTCCCAGGAAAACGCTTCCCCTGTTTTCTGCCAATGGCTTTTTATCATCCCGTAGGGAGATTCATGATAAGCATCCACGTAATCAAGATCTTCGAAAAAAATGGGATTCATTACAATATTTTTGAACCCAACAGCCTCTTTGTCAGTTTTTATGCCGGCAAGGCTTTCATAAAACCAAATAATCAGGTCTCCCAGCAACATGACATGATTGTGGGAATTCATGGCAGGGTCGGCGGTATTTCCATTCCACAGTTCCCAAATCGTCGTTGCCCCGTTTTCAATCATATATCCCCAGCTGGGATAAGTGGTATTGGTTGCAATCCGGTAAGCCAGTTCAGGATTTCCGTGATCGCTTAATCCCCTCATCAGGTACTGTGCTCCGATCAACCCGGTTGAAATATGTCCGTCATGCTCTTCTACGATCTTTTGGTGAATACGCTTCATCACCTTTTGTTCGTAATCCTCTGGAATCATCCC
>JAGYMR010000063.1 GCA_018400515.1 Tangfeifania sp. | reverse complement strand
GGTGGCACCGTTCACGATCCACCACCCCCAGGAGGGGTATGTTTCCCTGGAAGCCACTTCATATGCCAGCTCAGGGTATCCGTAATTGCTTAAAGCATTCAAAATGGTTTTACTGCCGAGCAGCCCCACATCAATATGTTTGTCATCGGCACGCACCCGCTCAGCCAAATTTTCAGCCACTTTGGAAGTCAGTTCTTCAGGAACCAGCCCCCAGTGAAGGGCAGCGCTCAGTTCAGTCTGAAAGCCACTGCCGTACATGCCGGTTTCCCGGTCCAGGTACCTGGCATTAAAGGCTGTTTTAATCTTCTCCGCCAGGGCCTCATATTTTTTTGCATCGGCATCCTTCCCGAATAACCGGGCAGCTTTTGCGAGAATCACCGCATCCACATAATAATAGGCCGTGGAGGTAAATTCCTTTGGGGTTTCCGATTTTACCGGCACCCAGTCGCCGAGCCCCCAGTCGGTGATCCCCGAGGGGTAATTACGGTCGATATGGTCGACGTACCTTTTGATATTCCCATAACTCTTTTCCAGCAGCTGCGAATCGCCGTAAAACAGATAGATATTCCACGGAATAATGGCGATGGTACTTGTCCAGTCGGGACCGTTGGCCCAGTGGTACCCCCAGCCGCCGGAGGGAATTATGGCCGGTAAAACGCCGTTGGGCAGCTGCTCGTCCCGGTGGTCGGCCAGCCATTTTTCATATACCGTAATGCCATCAAAATTGTACAGCCCGGTTTCTATGGCAATATGGGCGTCGCCGGTCCAGCCGTTTTTTTCGCGCTGCGGGCAATCGGTCGGATACCCGAAAAGATTGGAGAGATAGGAGGCGTTGGCCGCTTTCCACGCCTTATTCAAGGTGGTGTTTGAAGAGGAGATGGTCCCCACCGGGGGGACATCGCTGTGCATAAAAAATGCGGTCAGGCTCTCATTAGTCAGGTCCAGCGGTTTATCTGCCGAAACCTCCACGTATTGAAACCCTTTATAATTGAACCGGGGCATAAAGGTCTCTTCTCCTTTTCCACTGAGAATAAAAATATCGGTTTGGAAGGGATCCGAATCATCGGTGGGACGGTAATGAACATCAATGTTCGACAGATCCGCATGCCCGTCCTCTCCCAGTTTTTCTGAATGCTTCAACCGGATGGTGGTCCCTTCGGCTCCGGTTACCTGCAGCCGGGTAACGCCGGCCATGTTCCTGCCAAAATCAAACAGCCAGGTTTGCGGGCCCAGTTTTTTCATCGATTTGGCCGGAATCTCTGTGACATTCCGGATGGGATGCATGGCCTGAGGAGTAATGTTCTGGGAGGGAGCTCCCGTTGCCACCGCATTCTTCCACTCGCCGGCATTGAAGCCGGGGGTATTCCATCCGGCTTGTTCCAGCCGGGCATCGTAATGTTCGGCAGTATAAATGCTGTTAAAGATCACCGGACTTAAATGGGTTTTCCAGTCCTGCCCCGTGCTGATGGTTTCCACACTGCCGTCCTCATAAGTGATCCGCAGGTCCATGCAGAATTTGGGTCGCGCCCGCCATGGGGCTTTATCGAAATACCAGACAGCCGTTGACTGATGGTTGTACCAGCCGTTCCCCAGCAAGACCCCAATCACATTTTCGCCGTTCCGGAGCTTTTCCGTAACATCATAGGTAACATAAAGGTTCCGGCGATCGAATCGGGTATAGGCGGGATCGAGCCGGTGGTCCCCCACACGGCTTCCGTTTACCGAAAGTTCGTACAGCCCGGCCACGGCAATATAGGCGCGGGCAGATTTTATCCCTTTTTTTGTTTCAAATGATTTCCGGAACCAGGGGGCGGGTTTCATCGTGTAATCCGGGGTATCGGTAATCCAAAGCCCCTTCCAGTTTTTCTGGTTCATCATGCCGGCTTCAAAAAAGGCAACGGGCGACCAGTCCGACCATTGGCCAAATTCGTCCCGCACCCGTACACTCCAGAAATAACGGGTGAAAGGCACCAGCGCAGGCCCCTGGTAAATCACCGGAATCACAGAACTGCTCACTTCCCCCGAATCCCATACATTCCCATTTCCCCGGGCTACAGCTGAGCGATCGGTTCCGGTTATCAGCTGGTAAGCCCTTTGAGAAGCGCCCGGCTTTTGTGATTCCAGCTTCCAGGTAAACCGGGGATGGGAAGCGTCAATACCGACCGGATCGGTCAGGTGCTCACATTTCAGGTCCCCGGGAATTACCCCTGCATTGGTCCCGGTACTAAAACAACCAACAAAAAAGATCATCAAAATAATACTGAGTTTTTGCATAACTTTAAATTTATTTTTCAGGGCTGGTATTGATCAATGTACCTCAATATTTTGCCCGATAACTGTTTCATTTTCACAATGTCTAAAAGCCCGCATAAAAGAAAAAGATACTCTAATCGGTTTCGTTTTCCATCCGGAAGGAATATTTTCCCGACTCCAGCCAAAAAACCAGGCGGTCATTCACTTTTTCCGCCTCCGAAATACCCGTTACCCCTTCCAGAAAACGGTTATCCTTCCACACAACGGTCTCCCCTTCCCAAACCATGCAGTTGTTTTCACCGTCAAACAACGGCAAAGCCAGGGATGCACGGGTATTGGCCGGGATACTGATCTGATGCCGGAAGGATCTCCCCGCTTTTTCCCAGGAAGAGGAAAGTGTTCCGGCGGGTGTTTCAACAGAAGCACTGACGGAATTTAATCCCGCGGGCACATAGGGTTCGATGTAATTGGTCTGATAACCCAGAGAGACCTTTTCCGACAGCGGGGAACGGATCCCTGCCAGGTATTTATAAAAATATTCCTCCACAGAACCGAACATCTGATGATTGTGAGAATGTTCCCCCGACCATTTTTCAAGCAACGTGGTCGATCCGTTTTCCATCCAGTAACCGTAACCGGGATAGGTTTTTCCCTGCAGAATTTTATAAGCCAGATCGTTCCTTCCCCCTTCGGTGAGGACCGGGAAAAGGTATTTGGTGCCGATGATCCCGGTATTCAGATGGAAATTTCGCGCTTCGATATCCCTGACAATCCGGTCGAAAACGTTTTGTCTCTGTTCTTCAGGAACAAGATCTCCTGCCAGGGCCAGCAGCTGATAGGTTTGGTAGGGCTCCTCCGTCCCGTACAGCCCTGTTTCCGGGTCAAAAAACTTTTCATTGAATGCCTGCCGGATGGTATCGGACAAAGCACTGAAAGCGTTGGCATCACCGGGCTTATCAAGAACAGCGGCGATTTTTGACAGGAGAAGGGTGTTGTAATAGAAATAAAAGGTATGAACCACCGGGTGGTTGGGACCGTCCGACTGTCCGGGAGCACACCACTCCCCCAGCGATAACCAGTAGCTGCCAAAGTCGTTGATAATGTAGGGTTCTTCAGGATTTTCGTCTGTTTTTGCCAGGTGCTTCAGGTAGTGCAGGTATCTCTTCATGGCGGGGTAATGATCCTCCAGTATGCGGGTATCGTGGTAATAATGGTACATCCACCAGGGGATGAGAATATAGGCGCTGCCCCAGGCAACTCCGCCGCCCATACCGCCAACCAGCGTGGGGGAAGTATTGGGGATCCAGCCGTTTTCCTGCTGGGCATCCCGCATATCATTAATCCATTTTGTATAAAAGGGGGCCATGTGAAAATCGTGCATGGAAGTTTCCGCAATAACCTGCCCGTCGCCGTTATAAGCACCCTTTTCGCGGTGGGGGCAATCGGTGGGATAACTTTGCATATTCCCCTTCTGAGACCATACAGAAGCCTGGTAGATCCGGTTCAGCAGGGAATCCGACGACTGAAAAGTACCATTCCGGCGAAGAGCGGAACGCACCACCCTTCCTTCGATGTTCAGCAGTTCAGGATTTTTTTGGTCACTGGTGGTTACCTCGATGTACCGGAAACCGGTGTAAAAGAAACGGGGTTCATAAAGAGCGGTTTTCTCATCTTTCACGGTATAATCCGTCCAGGTTTGAGCATGATAATCGTATTTGGTGCTTAGCCGGTCCCCCGTTTCAAGCGGTTTGGGAAAAAGGGAATCATTCAGGGTCTCGGCGCCCCGGACCCGGATGACCTGCCCGGGAGTACCTTTCACTTTCATCCGCCACCAGCCGGCAATGTTCTGCCCCAAATCAAAAAGGGACACACCTGGCTCGGGGTTGATCTCCTTAACCGGCTGAAGGGTTTTGGTTACTTTGATGGGGGGCATCATTTGCGACTTCAGGATACCCCCGGGGCCCCCCGTCTCAATAACTTCCTGCCAGGCGGCATCATCGAAGCCCGGAGAGGACCACCCTCGGGGCGCCTGGCGGGCATCGTAATCCTCCCCTCCGTAGAGGTTATTGAATGTTACCGGTCCCGGGGCGGTTCGCCAGCTCTGATCTGTAGTTATAAGGTCCCGGGAGCCATCAGCATAATCAATCATGAGCTGCATCAGGAAACTGGGATTCCCGAAACTGGTGCCTCCACCGCCCCAGCTCCATCTCCCTTCGGTTTTCCGTAAATTCCAGGCACCATTGCCCAGCATCGCACCGGCGGCATTAGGGCCTTTTTTCAAAAGGGAGGTTACATCGTACGTGGAGTACAGTACTGTTTTCCGGTAATCGGTAATGCCGGGATCAAGTACATGATCGCCCACTTTCTCCCCGTTCAGGTAAAATTCGTAAAAACCCGTCGCCGTGACAAAAGCAATCGCCTGTGCGATTTTCTTGTCGGTCCGGAACTCCTTTCGAAACAGCGGACTTTCCGAAACGACCTCCTCCCGGGTGGTGATCCACCGGGCTTTCCAGCCGGTTTCGCGAAGGATCCCTGTATGAAAAAAGGCGGGATCGCTAACAAGCGCTTCCCCGGAACCTGTCCAAACCCGGACCCCCCAGTAATATTTCGTATTGCTTTCCAGTGGTTCCCCTTCATACTTCAGGTTCACCGTACGGGAACTGCGGACTTTTCCGGAGTTCCAGAGCGCTCCGCCGGCCTCCCGGATCCCTTCAGGATCTTCCGCAACAATAAGCTGAAAAGCCTCCTGATCAAGCCCCCGTTGCCCCGACCTTATCTTCCATGAAAAGCGGGGAGCCGGTGTATCCACTCCCAGCGGATTCTTCAGGTATTCCACCCGTAAATCATTTACTCCGGTTTCCGGGGTGGTTTTACAGGAAACCACCAAAAAGAGCATCAGAACGGACAATAAAATTTTTTTTATCTCCAGTTTGAAAAATACAAAATCGTTCATCGGTAAATAATTTTTTAATTGCAATGTCGGCCCGGATTTCAGATCCATTCCGGCCTTACCAGACCTCCGTTGGACCGGAAACGCTTTCACCTGGCTTCCTTATTCTGGTTGTATTCCACCAAATAGCTTCCGCTTTTCAAAAGAACCGTATCGGTGGCATGCGGGAAAAGCTCGTTGTTGAGGTGAAGCGAATCGCTCTCTGCAGGAAGGCACAGTTTTGCGGTGGCCCCTACCGGGACCTCAACGTTCATTCCCATCTTTCCGTCATCAAGGTTCCAGTCCACCCGGATTGTTCCATAGGGCGAATCCATCCACGTTTTTGCCCAGGAAAGATGCTCCGGGGGTTGCGGATCGATCAGGAACTGCCTGAAGGCCGCTGTCCCTTCAACAGGCCGGATGCCTCCCGGAACCTCATAAAACCACTGGCCAATGCTGTTATAGCAATTGTGGATCCGGCTTCTTTGCCCGTCCCAGTGTTCCCAGGTGGCAGTGGCACCGTTTTCAAGCATGTAGAGAAATCCCGGATAGTCCCTTTTTTTCAGCATGGAATAGACAAAATCCGGTTCATTGGCTGTCCGGGCCCATTCCATCATCACGGGAATCCCCACCAGTCCGGTGGCCAGATGCCCTTCATACACATTCTTTGTCCGCTGAAACAGCCGTGCTTTAACATCCTTCACCAGATGTTCCGGGACAACTCCTGCCAGCAGGGGATAGATCATGTCGATCTGGGTTCCGGTCGCGTAAGTATGGCTGGAAGCATCAAAAAAAGTGGCATGGATGCGCTGGTTCAACGTATCCCTCTTGGCTGAATAAAAAGCAGCCTCCCCGGGTTTCCCCAATACCCGGGCCACTTTATTCACCTGATCCAGAAATACGGAAACCGCACAATTATTCACGAGATCAACCGATTCCTGATCGGTCTGGTCGATCCCCTCCGGAGTGGCCCAGTCGCCCAGGTACCAGTTTCGGTATTCGGTGTTGGGCCACTGTTTCAACAATCCATCGGGTGAATATTTATCCACATATTCCAGCCATTTTTTCATGACCGGATAATGGTCTTCCAGAATCTGTTGATCCCCATAGTTAACCCAACTCTTCCATGCTGCTGAAATAATAAAACCGCACCAGTAGGGACCACCACCGGCGGAATAGGGATTGGGGGCCGTATGGGGCATACTCCCGTTTTCGCGGATACAATCGGCCCATGCCTGCAACCAGTTCTTATATAAAGGCAACATCTGGTACATGATCTGCGCCGTTTGGGTGGATGCATTTCCATCCCCGCCGTAACCGAGCCGCTCCAGTTGAGGGCAATCCACCATATACCCCCCCAGGGTCAAACACCGCAGGGTATACTGCACCATGTCATGAATGTCGTTCAAATCCATATCAGAGCATTCAAACCCGGAAGAGGGGTCAAAACCGGTATGGATCAAATAGGCCCTTACGGAGTCGATCTGGGGTATGTCATCCATATTGGTGATCCGCACGTACCTGAAGCCATGGTAATTAAATTTATTTTTAAAGACTTCATTTTCCTCCCCGGAGGCAATGTAATAATCCACCTGGTTCTGATCCACAAACTGATTGTTCTCATCCAGGTGGTCACAATATTCCAGTTTGATCTCCTGCCCGGTTTCATGGGGCGGGAAAGCGATCTCGAACCACCCGGTAAGGTTCCGGCCCATATCAATCAACCAGGTTTTTTCGGATAGTTTCAGCATGGCGGTGGGAGTAATAGTATCGGTGATGGCATTTCGTTCAGCCATTTGCGGGGTCACCTCATGGGCCGGCACCGCAATTTCGGTAACCGGCTGCCAGGATTTCTGTGATGCATGATGCACCGACACCTCATGTTTTGCCAGGGTGCCATCAATGATCTCTCCGCCAAAACGGTGCGGGCGCCAGGTTCCGTGACGCCGGTAACTGCTGATCCTTCCCCGCCAGGAGGAACCGGTACCCAGAACGAGTTCGGGCTGCCCGCTGACACTTGTTTCCAACTGTGCCCGCACAACAGGTCCGTCGTGGGTAACCCCGGGCAATCCTTTGGTATACCATCCGCTCCCCAGCCAGATCATCAGCTCATTCTCCCCCTCCTGTATCCAACCGGAAACATCATAGGTGTTCACAAGGGAACGTTTATTGAACTGGGAGACTGCAGGCGTGAGCACACTGTTCCCCACCTTATCCCCATTCAGGTAAACTTCATGGTATCCCAAAGAGTTGACATGAAGGAACATTGCTTGCCCGGCTTCTTCAACATTAAAAGCGTGAAAGAACTGGGGACACTCCCGGTAGCCGCCGTCGGTTTCCAGGCTGATGTAATCCCCCTGCCAGTCCTTCTCTTCCAGAAGGCCAATGAGAAATTCCGCCGGACCACTCCAGGGCGAAGGCTGTCCCTGATCATCCCACACCCGGACTTTCCAGAAACAGTGCTGTCCCGGCATTAAAGATTCTCCCGCATAGGGAACAAATAATGACTCCGCGGATGAGATCTTCCCGGAGTTCCAGAGGTCAGCCCCGCGATCATCCAGCAGGCCTTTCTCACTGGCAACGATGATCTGGTAGGCCGACTGACCGGCTCCGTTCCGGTCCGATCTGTTTTCCCAGCTGAAACGCGGGGAGAGGGTGTTGATGCCGAGGGGATTTTCCAGGCTTTCCACCTGCATATCTGCCACTTCCAAACTTCCCTGCTCCCGGGAGCAGGAAAACAAGCCGGTCAAAACCAGCAGTAAAACAACACTTTTTAAGAAAAAACGTTTTTTCGTCATCCGAATATCCTTTTAGCTTTTAATAAAAATTCTCATTTTTTTCCGGGAACCTTTTCAGGCACAAAACTTTCTTTTTTCTCATCCTGACCTGCCGGGGGTACTTAAAACCAACGCCCTATACAACCTTCCAGGCCACCGGCACTACCGGAAAATCCGCAAAGCCTCTTTCAGTTCCGGCCGTTCCAATACCTCCGGCAATTCCGGAAAAATGCCCCCCGGAAAAACCGGCAGGGCATCCGCTTGAAAGTGTTTCCTTTATACCATCCGGACAGGTCCCAGCATACCCATCGGATAATAGGGCTGATTTTGGGTCCATCGCTGACCGACGGAGTTATCCTTTTGCCCTTTCAGGTAATTCCCGGTGATGGTGGTTAAACGAACCGATAATGTATTTTCCCCCGCTTTCATGGCATCCCCTGCAGGGTATACATGTGCCCCATACCATCGTGTACCGAGGGATTTCCCATTTAACGAAACTTCCGTAATGCCGTGCACCTTTCCAAGATCGATCATACTGAAATCATCCTGCCCCGCATCGAACACCTTCTCATAAACCACCGTCCCGGCAAAATGCTTCGTCTCTTCGTTCCGGATCAGGTCGCTTAAAGCTTCCATCTCCATTTGCGCTTCGCTGCCGTCCATATGCATCAGTTTCACGCTCCAGGGGCCTTTGATCGTTTTCCCTCCAACAAGCCTTTTTGCAGGGGTAAACGGTTCTCCTTCGGTATTTTCCTCAAAAACAATCACCACCGAAGTGGCCGGAGGAAGTTCCAGTTGGATTTCATTATTGCTGCTGCCGCAGGGGTAGCGTTTTTTCTCCCCGGTTTCGGGGTTCCAGAGCCAGGGATAGTGATTTTCGTCCACCTGAAAACGGGCTTTCACAGAGATATGCTCCGACAGACTGGTGTTGGCGATAAAGAAGAGCCAGTTCGCGCCCAGTTTGTAAGTCGACTGGCTCAGGTATTTTTGTGGTTTGTCAAATTTCACATAGGGTTTAAGGTCCAGTGTCTCCTGCATGTTTCCGTACCATTCGATGGGATCCCCCTCCGGGGCAGGGTAAGTCACCGCATTTTCCGTTGCGCCTTCCAGCAATCCGCTGATGATCTGCTTCACTTCAGCATCGCTGGTATCGGCATTTTGAACAGCGGCCGATTTGAAGGGCACCGTGCCGATAAAAATAACCCTCCCCCCGGCCGCAGCAAAATCTGCCACGGACTGTGCTGTTTCCCGGTCCAGGGTCTCAATTCCGGGCAGAAGCAGGGTATTGTAGGAGCGTTTATTGAAGATCATTGTCCCGTTTTTGAATGCCGCCCCGTTAATGATGTTTTCGCTCACGTTATCACAACCGCCGCCATTCTGATGAACAGCTTCCCACAAATTGTGCTGGTACTCCGGATACCACTCCTGGGGAAAGGGATCCCGCTGGGGGCCCTTTTTCAGCCACAGATCGGTCAGGGGCTGAAGGATGGCAATGTTTGCCTGCGGGGTGGCATTCTGAAGGAGATAGGAAAGGCGGGCTTTATACCCCGACCACAGCTTAAACCAGGGCCACCAGGTATTCCGCTCGCTGAAATAGGTCCCATAACGAACCCAGCCCGGGAACGGCGCCTCCGGGGGGGAATAATTGAATCCGTGCAAAATGGAGTGGTTTACCCCTGAAATATTGCTCTGATCCCCCGCAATTTTTATATTCTCGAGGGTGGCCATAAATACCATGGTGGTATTGGTGATCTCCTCACAGCTAACCACGCTTTTCCCAGCGAGCGCCGCACCCGAAGCCACATATTTATTGCTCATGGAGGGCGCCCTGCCGGCCAGTCCGGTGTCGGGATGAGACCGGCCCACACTCCGGTTCAGCCAGGTTTCACATTCTGGAATATCCACCTCCATACTGGCTTCGGTGGGGTGGTACCCCCGCCCGTAAGCCTGGATCCGCGATTTTACATTGTTCTTATGGCACCAGGCATTAAAGGTATCAATGAACCGCTCTTTAAAGAGCTCGATCCGGAGCTTATACAGGTCCAGCCGGATCCGGTCGATCATTGTGGCGGCCTTTTCAGGAAATTTTGTGCCGTAGTCCTCCTTCAGGGGATTTCCCATATGCCCCACCTTTTTCAGAACAAAAGGAAGGTAAGGCAGGATGGAATACCCCTTACGCTTTTCAAACTCCTCAGGCAGGTCATCATTCCAGTTGGCCCCCTCCAGCTCAAGGCTGTCGCAAAACATCGCCCGGAGGTAATTCCCGAGGTCCCCTGTTTTGGCCGTTAGCTGATCCGATATCCGGTTGAGGTAATCTTCAACCGACTTCTTATTATAATGATTCAGTACAGGACCTGCTGCTCCGGGAGCTCCGTTAATAACGGCCATATAGCCGGTGAGTTTCACAACGTAGTACAGGACATATTCCCCCGCCGGCACATCGACGGACAGCACTTTATCCCGGATCTGACCGGTCAGGTCTTCCCCTTCGGTAAATTCATCCGCTACCGCTGGCACCAGCCGGGCCATGAGCAGGTCCTTGTAAATGTTATCGTTTTTGGAATGGATGTGCAGTTCCACCTTATCCAGCAGCTCATCTACCTTAAATTCATATTTATCCCTGCCTTTCAGGTTGATGGTTTCAATGGTCACCATCTGTGTCTGGTCTTCCTTCTTCAGGAATTCCCCGCCAAAGGGCCAGCCGGACCCAACGATCATATCGCAGATCATGCCCCGCTCTTTTGCTCCCTGAAGGGCGGTTTTCAGCATCTCCAGCCATGAATCCTCAAAAATGGTCAGGGCTTCATACCCGACCGGATCGGCATTTTGCGGAAAAGCAATGGGGTTGATCTCCACCCCGCCGATGCCCGCCGCTTTCATCACATCCAGCTCCCGGAGGATCTCCTCCTCTGAAAGCCGGTTCCCGTTCCACCACCACCGAACAAAAAGCTTTGCATCCACCGGGGGATCCTGAAATCCCTTGAAATAGGCGTCGAGGTTCTTTTCCTCAATGGCAGGGTGAACACATCCCAGGAAGGAATCGACAAAAAGGGCCCCGGAAGTGGCCAGCATCCCTGTCTTAACAAAATCTCTTCTTCTCATAAATATTTAAGTTATAAATTAATAAATTGGTTATCACTACAAATCCGGAAGTCACTGTTCCGGCGAATAAGGATCAAAAGCGCCCGACATTACATCCCTGACCGCCTCGAGGTATTCAAATCCATATTTCATGTCGGGCAGCAGATACCCGCCTTCCACCCATTCATTCCAGGAGAAAACGGTGATCAGCCGCGGCTGTTCCGGATGTTCATCACAATAATTTTTGGCTTTTTGGAGGAATGCGGAAAAACTTTCCGGTGACTTATTGTAATGAACCACATCCGCCTTTCCTTTGGCAGGAAAGCGCGGCGTATCGTCCCATCCGATAGTAGCGTTGGGAAAATAGGGGATGGAAAGTGCGGCCTCCCACTGGCTTCTTCGCTCCATGGACTCCACACCCCATTGAATATAATCTTCCCGAATGGGACCGCCCCAGTTGTATTTGGTAATGCTGTTCACTTCGAGGTACTCAATATTGGCCACCTGCGATTCCGTTGGTGTACCATGTCCGATCAACTGGATGTGCAGCCCCGGAAACCCGGCTTTTTTTGTTTCCTCCCGGAAGTAATCAAGCGCCTCTTTGGTCTTTTCAAGGCTGCCAAATCCCTCCACAAGATTCTGGATGCTGAAGATGGAAAATACCGGCTTATCATCGATCCGGAAATAATGCGGTTGTTTAAAATATTGCCGGATAACCCGGTCCACTATGATTTCAAAATTATCGAAATCCGTGGCCCCGTCCCAAAGCTGCGATTCATCGTCTTTATATTTATGCACGTTCCAGTAATTCCGTTTTACATCATGGTTGGCCCACATCACATAAAATTTCATTTTCTGACTGTTTTTTGCCTTTAGAAAGCCGTTGTTCAGGGAACTTTCCAAAAATGGTCCCCCATCAAACCAGTACCAGTCAAAAATGAACACATTGACGCCGTGATCGGTGGCAGCATCAATCCATTTTTCCATCACTTCCGGATCATCGTCCATTTCATATCCCCACAAAGGGACTTTGGGTTGGTAATGGCCCTCGAACCGGGGGGTTCCTTTCTTTATGATCTCCCACTCTCCTTCTCCGTCGGGCCACAAAACCTCCCTGTTCCGATCCCCGTTATGACAGGAGGGCCAGATATAGGCCGCCACATTGGTTTCGCTGACCGGTTTTTCTTCACTCACTGGTTTTTGTGCACAAGCTACCAATGCCATAAATAAAAGTGCGGCCGTTCCCCAAAAGGCCATACGGAATGTAAATTTCATTCGGTTCATTTGTTCAAGTTTTTTAAAATTATCCTATTTC
>JAGYMR010000062.1 GCA_018400515.1 Tangfeifania sp. | reverse complement strand
GATTTTTTAATGTACCGGAACCCAAAAATGAGCCGGTTAAGAGTTATGCGCCCGGGAGTCCCGAGCGGTTGGATGTGCAAAAGAAGATTGATGAATTGCGGTCGCAGGAAACGGAATTGCCTATGGTTATTGGAGGTCGGGATGTTTTTACCGACCGGAAGATTCGTATGTTTCCCCCGCATGATCTGGAGCATACCCTGGGATATTACAACCAGGGGGATTCGAGCCATATTGAGATGGCCATTGATGCAGCCCTGGAAGCACGTGAATCGTGGGCGAACATGTCATGGGAACACCGGGCTTCCGTTTTTTTGAAGGCGGCCGATTTAATTAGCGGTCCTTACCGGTCAAAAATCAATGCCGCCACCATGCTGGGGCAGTCGAAAAACGTTTACCAGGCAGAGATCGAGGCGGCTTGTGAGCTCTCGGACTTCCTCCGCTTCGGCGTGAAGGCGATGAGTGATATTTATAAGATGCAACCTGCGTCGGTCCGGGGAGTCTGGAACTACAATGAATTCCGTCCGCTGGAAGGGTTTGTTTTTGCCTTGACGCCCTTTAATTTTACGGCCATTGCCGGGAATTTGCCTGCTGCACCGGCCATGATGGGGAATGTGGTGGTATGGAAACCATCCAAAACAGCGATTTTCTCAGCCGGGGTGGTGATGGAGGTATTCCGGGAGGCCGGTGTACCCGACGGGGTCATTAACCTGGTTTTTGCTCCGGGACCGGTGGTTGCTGATGTGGTACTGACACATGAGCGGTTTGCCGGAATCCATTTTACCGGTTCCACGGAAGTATTCCAGGGCATCTGGAAAACCATCGGGAATAACATTTACAAGTATAAAACCTATCCCCGCATTGTGGGTGAAACGGGCGGAAAAGATTACGTTTTTGCAGACAATACGGTGAATATTCCTGAACTGGCAACAGCCCTCATCCGCGGGGCTTACGAGTATCAGGGGCAAAAATGTTCCGCTGCTTCCCGCGCATACATTCCCAGAAGCCTCTGGCCTGCACTGAAAAAACGGCTGAAGGAGGACCTGGCCACGGTAAAGACCGGTCCCGCCGAAGATTTTACTAACTTCGTCAATGCCGTTATTGATGAGGCCTCTTTTGATAAATTGAAGGGGTACATCGACCGGGCACGGGAAGATAAAGAGGCCGATGTCATTATTGGAGGAAAATGCGACAAGTCGAAAGGTTATTTTATTGAACCTACCGTCATTGAAGCCAAAAAACCCGATTATATCACCATGCAGGAAGAGTTGTTCGGCCCCGTCCTTACCGTCTATGTTTATGAGGATGAAAAAATGGAAAAAACCCTTGATGTATTAGATCATACATCCATGTACGGGCTGACAGGTGCCATTTTTTCTCAGGACCGCCGGAACATTGAAAAGATGACCCAACGGCTGGTTAATACCGCCGGCAATTTCTACATCAATGATAAACCCACCGGGGCCATTGTCGGACAACAACCCTTCGGCGGAGCCCGGGGCTCAGGGACCAACGATAAAGCGGGAACCCTGTTTAATTTGTTGCGGTGGACTTCCGTTCGCAGCATCAAGGAGAATTTTGTGCCTCCCGCCCATTATATGTACCCCAACTTTTTACCCGACGATACGGATCACTAGAAATCTTCCCGCCCATTTCCGGAAATGGGCGGGAAAATGGATTTCCTGCCCGCAAAAAGAGCAATCACTTCAGGTACCTGCCACCATTTCCTCCCCTTTCCCGGAAGAAAGTCAAAAAAGTTCGTGTTTCTTTCTTTCCGAATGGTTATTTTTATGGTTCTTTAAGCTTAAATTATATTCAGATGAGACCCACGTTTACAAAAATTCTGTTCATTGCATTATTGGCGGCCTGCACACCCGCTGATCAGCAAGAGATTGAACTGCCCTATGAAAAAGATTCCTTTGAAGGCGTTATCGATGGTAAAACCACCCGGATGTATACCATGGAAAATGCGCAAGGCATGCTGGTAACCCTGACCAACTACGGAGCTAAGATTGTCTCCGTATACACCCCGGATAAGGATGGGAACTTTGCCGATGTTATTCTTGGCTTTGGCTCCCTGCAGGAATACCAGCAATACGGTGCCAGTCACGGTGCGGTCGTGGGACCTTTTGCCAACCGGATTGCAGGGGCTCAGTTTACTATTGGAGAAGAGACATACCAGTTGCCGGTAAATAATGGGGAGGCCTGTCTTCACTCCGGACCTGACAGCTGGTACCGGAAAGTATGGGATGTTGAAAAAGCGGGAAATAAAGCCGCCTTTACCATTGAAAGCCCCGACGGGGACAATGGTTTTCCGGGGAAAATAACCGGAAAAGTCACCTATACCCTGACCGATGACAATGAACTGAAAATGGATTACCGGGTTACCACCGAAAAACCCACCCACATCAATGTGACCAACCACTCCTATTTTAATTTGCGGGGTGAAGGGAACGGCGATATTCTCGACCATGTGCTCGTCATAAATGCGGATCAGGTGACGCCGGTGGTGGATGACAGCATGATCCCTGCCGGTGATCTGAAAGAGATTAGCGGGACCCCCCTCGATTTTACAACCCCGCATCCGATTGGGGAACGCATTGATGCGGATCATCCCCAGCTTCAATACGGAAACGGGTACGATTTTAATTATGTCCTGAACAAGGAGTCCGGTGAGCTCTCTTTTGCTGCCAGTGCCTATGAACCCGAAAGCGGCCGGTACCTGGAAGTATTTACCACTGAACCGGGCATTCAGCTGTATACGGGAAATTTCCTTGACGGAACGGAGATTGGGAAAAGCGGCGTTGCTTATGAGAAACGGACCGGCTTTTGCCTCGAAACCCAGCATTTCCCCGATAGTCCGAACCAGCCCAATTTCCCCTCAACCCTTTTAAAACCCGGGGAGGTTTATCAGTCTACCACCATTTTTAAATTTTCGGTGAAGGAATAACCGCCCCTGTTTTTCCTTTGGAGGGTGCTGTTATTTTTTTTCATTACTCCGGATACCAAGGAGATGCCCGGGGCGGAGTCGTAATGGATCTTTTGTTTTATTCCATTTCCCGGGTTTTCCCTGCCGGGATCATTTCACAAGCCCTCCTTACATCCGGGGATGGTGACCGGAGATTTCAGAAGTTCGACCATCCTGAACCCGGCCGGGGGATGCCCGGAAGTGTTTTTTGTCTCAGTGCCCCCGAAAACCTTTGCCCCGGATGGGGGATTTTGCTTTTCTGCAAAATAAATTGTGTATTTTTAAGTTGGTAAAAAGACAGGGTGAGGTATGGGAAATCATTTTTATGAAAGACAAACTGGATCCGGCCGGATGGTTTAAAGTTGTTTTTGAAAACAACTACGAATATATCCGGAATTATTTATATTACCTTTCGGGCGACGTCCACCTGGCTGAAGATCTTGCCCAGGATGTATTTTTGCGTTTATGGGAAAAACGGGCGGGACTGAAAGACGGAACCCTCCGTCCTTACCTGTTTACCATTGCCCGGAACCGGTTTTTAAAAAACCGGCGGCGCCGGCAGTACGATCTGAAGTTCCGGTCGGCCTGGTTGGAGGAGTCAGATCATGAGAATCCCGAATATAAACTAGAGATGAAGGAGTATGATAAAAGGCTCCAAAAGGTGATTGCTGACCTGCCCGAAAAGAGCCGGACCGTCTTTCTGATGAACCGCATTGATGGCCTCACTTACCGGGAAATTGCTCAAAACCTCCGAGTGAGTGACAAAGCTGTTGAAAAACAGATGAGTAAGGCACTGGCCATTTTGAGAAAAGCCCTGGGAGGAAATTTTTAAAACGCTCCGGCAAAATTTGCTTTAGAAAGATATAACTCTTTTTTGACTCAGATGATCCGAAATATCCTAATCTCCATTTGGCTGGTTTTTTGTTTTTCACCTGCTTCCGCTCAGCAGGAGAGGATCTCTCTGACGGTTGAGAACCAGTCGCTGGATGCCGTCCTGAAAAAAATTTCCCAAAAGCATGCGGTGAAATTTGCTTACGATCCGGATGCCTTTCAGGTGATAAGAGTCTCTTTCACCCTGGAGGATGCTCTGGTTGAACAATTTTTACAAAAACTGGAAGCAGATTATTCGGTTCATTCGGAAAAGATAGAAAGTACCTGGGTGCTGGTGGTTGCCGAAAAATCTCCGCAACCGGAACCTCCCCCAGCTCCCCCCCGGGAGGTAGCTGTCACCGGATATGTCCAGGACGAAAAAACCGGCGAACGTTTGATGTATTGTAATGTGGCGGCTGGAAGTGCGACCGGGGGAATGACCAATGAATTGGGATTTTTCCGTTTTCAGGTTCCTTTTTCCGATTCGGTGCATATTTCGATCAGTCATCTGGGCTACCAAAGGCTTGATACGATTATACCAACGGCTGAAAAAACCACGCTTGCGCTGTCGCCCTCGGACATCCTCCTTGACCCCGTTAAGGTCGTCCATTATGAGAAGCAGGTGCTTCAGGCATCTCCTCATTCCGGGAAAATCGGTTTTAATCCGCAGAAATCATCCCAAATTCCCCGGATATCCAATGATGATATGGGAAATGCCTTGTTGCTGATCCCGGGGATCCATTTCTTTCAGGGAGGTAGCCCCGGTTTATCCATCCGCGGAAGTGAACCAACCGACAACCTCATCCTTTTTGACGGCATACCGGTCTTGGAAACAAGCCATCTTTTGGGAAACATCAGTGTTTTGAATGCCAAATTCGTTCAGCAGGCATTTGTTTCACGCGGAGGGTACGGTGCCGGTTTCGGGGAGCGTGTTTCAGGCCTGATCCAGCTAACCGGAAAATCGGGCAAAGGCAACCGGCCATCCCTTGACATGTCAGCCAACCTGTTGAATTCCAACATTCTTTTGAATATTCCCGTTACCAAAAAATTCTCCGTAACTGCCGCCTGGCGCCGCTCTTTTATTGATTACTGGCAGAATTACCTCTATTACCGCCTGATCGATGATGTAATTGAACAGGAGGAGAATCCGGTTACCTCCACCATCATTCCTAATGTGAAATATCAGGATGTCAATGCCAAGATGAGTTTTCATCCCTCGGAAGATCTGGAGTTCAACCTGAATTTATTGTATGGAAAGGACAACCAAAGCAGGGACTTTGAACTGGTACAGACAAAAGATTATTACCGGAATGAACGGTTGAACAGTGAAAATACCGGTATGAGCTTTAACGGAAAATGGCAGGTGAACAGCCAATGGTATCATGCCTTCTCTGCCGGTTTTTCAACCCTCGATAAAAATGTGGTGGATGAAACCGGCGAGTTGCAGGAAATTACCGAAGTGATTGAGAATCCGGGCCAGGGGGTGGGGAAAGGCAAAGGGCTTGCCAAAACACGGGAGCAGACCTATACCCGGCTGACCTATGATGTGGATAATGGATTGAATCGTATTGAAGCGTACCGCCTCGGGTGGAAAACTGCCTTTAATACCGGAATTTTCAAGAATGAAGCCGGAGCCGGCTGGACTTCCGACCGCTACAGCTACCGTTTTTTTGCGAGCCGGACGGAAGAGACCGTTCAAATTGACTCCATCACCAACAATGCCCGGATGAATATGCTCAATGCCTTTGTGCAGCAGCGCATTGACCTGAATCAATCCATGCATTTCAGATGGGGCGTTCGCGCCAATGTGGACCTTTCGCGAAGGGAGGCTTATTGGCAACCACGTGCTGGCGTCGGGTTTACACCAGCTGCGGGACTCAGGTTTTATTATTTAAGCGGTGTTTACTACCAGTTCTTAAGCGGAATAAAGCGATTCGACAGTGAAGGCCATATGAGCCGGCTCTGGTATCTGCCCGGCGACGACGGCCTGGGAGTCGTGCAGGGGACACATCATGTGCTGGGGACAAAATTTGAGAAAGACGGATGGTATATCGACGTGGAAGGATACCGGAAACAGGCTTCCGGAAAAGTTAACCTGTTTGCTCAAACGGAGAACACGGATGATGGGGCGGTGGTTTCCTATCTTCCACGGGAGAGCAATGAACGCAACAGGGGCCTGGACCTTTTTGTGCAGAAAAGGCATTTCATCTTTAACCACATGATCGGGTATTCCTTCTCAAAAACCGAGGAGCAGATCCAGGGGCTTTTCAGCAATCAGTGGTTCCCGGGTCTGAATGACCGCAGGCACCGGCTGAAAGTGACGGAGATGATCCGTTGGAACCGCTGGTTCCTCACCGGAAGCTGGCAATTTGCTTCGGGGTTACCCGTGATCCGCTTTTCAGAAACCGGCTACGATCTGGACTTTGAACGCTCCGGATATTTTTCACAACTCGATTTTTCCCTGGTTAAAAAAATGGACCTGCCTTTTCTTGCATTCGAGGGAGGCGCCTCCCTGCTGAATGTCCTGAACCGGAAAAATGTGGTTGAAGTTAATTACCTGCGTTTCTCCTCCGATCTGGGATCTATGACGGTACGCTCCGACATTTCAGCCCTGAGCATAACACCCGTTTTCTTTGTTAAACTGAAATTTTGAAATTGATTTGGACGATTTTTTTGCCCAGACGTTATTTTTTCTTTTTGCGGGTAGGGTAAAGGTTTTGTTATGGATAATTAGTATACAAAGAATAACGTGCCCGGGAATTTTTTTGCATTGGGATCAGGGAACCGCTGTTGCATCTGTTTTTTCAGATATGCGTTTGGGTTCTTTATCTGCCCGGAATAAACAACAGACATGTGTAAGCATATTAATGAAAAAAAAGACACATGAAGAAGGAAAAAAATAATCAATCAATTCCAGAAATGGCGGACCGGCTGGTCCGTCATTACCGGCTTCCCTACGGTTCATGCAAAGAGGAAGTCCTGGGCACTATTCTTGAAAAGATTGAGCGTCAGGAGCGAAGGAAAGTGCCTGCTGCCCCGGAAATCCGGTGGACCCGGATGGCAGGTGTGGCTGCAGCTGCTGTTTTTATATTGCTGGTCGCTTTCTATTTTTTTACCGCATCGGTTACTTTTTCGGCCGGAAAAGAAGCACTTTTTGTCACCATGTTGCCCGACGCTTCACGTGTGGTGCTTCAGGAAGGCAGTGAACTTCAATACCGGAAGTATTTCTGGAACGGGAGCGTGCGGCTCCGTGGAGAAGCCTATTTTGAGGTGACCCGTGGGGAAGGGTTTCAGGTGAAAACCCCCGGCGGAAAGGTCAGGGTTCTGGGAACCCGTTTTTCCGTGGTTGATCTGGGTGAACAGCTGAAGGTGCAGTGCTTTGAAGGGCGTGTAAAAACTGAATACAATGAAGAATCCTGGATCCTTGAAGCGGGTTCCCGGCTGGTGGGCGAGGGGAAAATTGTCCGGAAAGAAAAAATGGAAACCCCGACCGGCTATCCTGCCTTTGCCCTTTTCAGTGAGTCTTTTTCGGATGAATCCCTGGAAAGTGTCGTAAAAGAGTTGGAGGCCTTTTTTGGTGCTGAAATAAAAATCCGGGACGGAGCCGGAAAAAATTTTACGGGAAGCTTTCAAACAGGCAACCTCGACAATGCACTGAAAATTATTTGTACCTCATTGAAACTGCAATACAAATTTACAGCGAATAATCAAGCAATCATTTTTGAATAAATTTTAAAGAGGAGTATTATTATGAAAAAGTATGTGAAAAGTGGATTTTGGGCCGGAATCATTCTCTTACTCATGGGAATGGTTTTCGGTTGTGATGATCTTAGAGAGGATGATCTGAACGGTGTGCCTGAAAAATCGGGGACGGGACGTGTAACCATAAAACTTACAGATGCACCCTTCCCCGCTGAATGGGTGGAAGAGGCCAATATTTCCATCGACTGGGTTCAATTACTGAAATATGAGGACGATGAACCGCAAATGGAAGATGATGATGATGACAACGGCAATGGCAATGGAGATGACAACGGCAACGGTAACGGCAACGATGATAATGATGACAATGGCGAAGGAGATGACTCTTTCGTTATGCTCGAACTGGAAGACACCGTTACGGTTAATCTTCTTGATCTGAGAAACGGCGTTACCCAGGTGTTGGCCGAAACCGACGTTCCTGCAGGAACCTACCGGCAAATCCGGCTCCATGTTGTGGGAGCAAGCATTGTTCTCGATGAATCCCTTCTGGGAGCGGGCGAGCAAAACACATTTGACCTGAAAGTTCCCAGCGGCCATGCCAGTGGACTGAAAATTATTCTGGATCCCCCCCTGGAGGTAGTTGAAGGTGCCGATGCGGAGGTGCTGATCGATTTCGATGTCAGCCGTTCCTTTATCCTGCGGGGCAATATGCACCACGGTCCGGGAAAAATCCAGGGCTTTATCTTTAAACCGGTGGTACGTGCAGTGGCTCATGTGGAAACGGAAACGGGAAAAATTTCCGGAATGGTTACCGATGATGAGGAGGATGAAATAGAGAATGCCCTTCTGACCCTGATCCAGGGAACAAATGACACCATCACTTCGGCCACAACCGATGATGAAGGATATTACCGGATGACCGGCATTCCGCCCGGTGATTATTCGCTGACGTGCGGCAAAGAGGAATTTGATGAAGCATCGGCAGATGTCACGGTGATGGCCGGAGAAGAAACGGAGCAGGATTTTCAGCTGACCTCAACGGAAGAGGTTGATAGTGACGGAGATGATGATGATGATGATGATGATGATGATGATGATGATGATGATGATGATGATGATGATGATGATGATGATGATGATGATGACGATGACGAAGATGACAACGGGGAAGGTGATGAGGAATAATCCTTAATCCCTGAAAATTATTATATTCATTAAAATGTCACCCCTGGAAGGATTCCGTTCTTTCCGGGGGTGTTTTTTTCCGGATGATTTTGCCGGTCGTCGGACTTTCCCGACCAGTAATTTCATTTCAGAAGCGAATTGTTTCTGGGAGATTTTATGGGGGGCATTCATGATCTTTTTCGATGCAGCGGAGGTTTTCCGGGTACAAAAGTGTTCTTCCAGGAAGAAATTTTTTCAGGCCGCCTGCCTTTTATATCGATTGGAAAGAATTTTTCGTACTTTAGCGTTTGTTAATTGGAAAACGAACAGTGCAAAAATCCATGCAAAAAAAAGTCGTTGTTATTACAGGGGCCTCCTCCGGGATTGGAAAAGCCCTGGCTGAAAAGTATGCTGCAGCGGGGTGGAACCTTGTTCTGGGAGCCCGCCGGGAGGATCGTTTACAGCAGCTGCGTCAGCAATTGTCTGAAACCGGGGTTCTTGCTGTAAAAACAGATGTCTCCCGGGAGTCCGATTGCCGGCATTTAATTGAGCAGGCGGCAGAGAAATTCGGACGGATTGATGTGCTGATTAACAATGCAGGTATATCCATGCGGGCCCTGTTCAACGAAACGGAGTTGGATGTCATGCACCAGGTGATGGATGTCAATTACTGGGGAACGGTGAATTGCACCAAATATGCCTTACCCTGGCTTTTGAAATCAAAAGGTTCGCTGGTGGGGGTTATCTCTGTGGGGGGATACATCGGACTGCCCGGCCGTACCGGTTACTCTGCCTCAAAGTTTGCCGTGCGCGGATTCCTGGAAACGGTCCGTGTGGAGAACCTGAAAACAGGAGTGCATGTACTTATTGCCGCTCCGGGGTTTACCGCTTCAGAGATCCGGAAATCGGCACTCACCGGAAATGGTCAGCCGCAGGGGGATACGCCGCGCAATGAAAACAAGATGATGTCGGCCGAAGCGTGTGCCCTTCATATTTTCAATGCCATTGAAAAACGGAAGCGTCAACTGATACTTACCTTTCTGGAAGGGAAATTTACTGTTTTCCTCTCCAAATTTATGCCCCGCTTTGTGGGAAAAATGTCTTATAAAATGTTTGCGGAAGAACCCGATTCGCCCTTAAAATAAGGGGGTGTGGTGCAATAAAGAAATGACCAGGGATACCAGTACCAAAAGAATGATGGCGCTCCCTGAAATGCGGTTGAACCAGAGGCAGATCCTGCTGCTGAATTTTTCACGGAACCGGCTGATGATGACTGTCAGGGTAAACCACCAAAGAAAAGCCCCGGCTAAGAAACTGATGATAACCAGCAAGGCGCTCCAGGGATTCCCTGCATCCAGCGCAATGCCGAGGGTGGCAAACAGGGCCAGATGTACAAAAATGATCAGGGGGTTGGTGAAAGCCAGGAGGAATGTAGAGATAAAATTCCTGAAATGGCCGCTCTTCCCGGAGTTGTTTCCCGGATCTTTTTTCCCCGGCCGGGAAAACAGGACCATGACGCCCAGCAACAGAAATATCAAGGCTCCGCCTGTTTTAAAAAGAAGCTCATTCTCCTTTACAAAATGGATGATGATGGCTACACTGAAACCGGCAATCGTGGCGTAAATGGTATCTGAAACAGCTGCTCCAAGCCCCGAAAACAGCCCCGAAAGCTGACTCCGGTTTACCGTCCGCTGAATAATGAGAATGCCCACCGGCCCCAAAAGAACCGACGTAACAAACCCCATGAATAATCCTGCAAAAAGTAATTTCAAAACCATGCCACGAAAATATAACTTTTTATGGTATCCGGAAGACTTGAACCATTTAAAATGGATTTTTTTAACAACTCCGCACGGAATTCCCTGCTTTCCCGGTGGATGTGATTCATCATTTGCTGATACAAAATAGATTGTCCATGGAAAAAAGAGCAGAAAGAAGCCCTGACGGGGTCCCTCATTTAAGGAATTTGAAAGGAGGGATGCGATAAATTTTCTGCCCGGGATGGTTCAGTCGCCTTCTGTTTTTTGACGAAGGTTTTTGATACAGCTCCCAAATATTTTTAAATTTACCGGCATGTTTAACGTAAATTATAAAACCTGCTAATGATGGAAGAATTATCTGTTGGTACACGGGTGGAGCACCCCCGGTACGGCGAAGGGATTGTCAGCAAAGATAACCTCACCGCCTATGAGATCTTTTTTGAAAAGGGCGGCAAGATGGAGATCACTAAGAGGAATACCGATTTAAGCGTTCTGGAAAGAAATGAGGAGAACGCTCCGCGGACAGGATTGAATATTCAGGAACTGGAAAGGGTCATCCGCTATGTGCTGGATGAATTCGGAGCTCTCCAGGAAGCGGTCCCTTTGGGGGAAAAATGGCAGGGGGGGAAGATGGTCTTGCAGCCGGGCAATCCCGGCCTTCAATCCAAGGAGATCCCGGTGGAAACCTTTTTTCATAAAGTGGTGATGCTGCGGGACCGGCTGCGGGTACTGGAACAGAACATTAACAGCCATAAAGGGTTGACGGATGAGGATAAGGTGAATCTCCAGCAATACATCACCCGTATTTACGGCTCCCTGACAACCTTTAACGTCCTTTTTTCAGAGAAAGCGCATTTTTTTTCCGGATCAAAAGCCAGATAAATATGAAACCTTTATTGTTATTTTTTTTACTCTTCAGCACCGGAGTTAACGGATGGGCGCAGGATATAACCTTAAACGTCTGGCCGGAGGGACCGCCCTCCCACAATGGCATGGATGAACCGGAGGAGGTGCAGAAAGGGATTGTCAATAATATTTCGGAAGCGGAACTTTTTGTTTACCTGCCGGATACGGAAGCAAACACCGGTGCCGCGGTGGTTATCTGTCCCGGCGGCGGTTACTGGGTGGAAGCCATGGATTATGAAGGAACCGATATGGCCCAATGGCTTGCCGGCAGGGGAGTGGCAGGAATTGTCCTGAAATACCGGCTGCCTTACGGGCATCACAGGATTCCTTCGGCCGATGCCCGGCAGGCTTTGCGGATGGTGCGAATGAACGCAGGAGCGTGGGGCATTGATCCCGGGAAAGTGGGCATTGCGGGCTCCTCGGCCGGGGGGCACCTGGCTTCCACCGTGGGGACCCGCTTCGATTACGGGGATAATGATGCTCCAACCACTGCCGGAAAATTGAGCTCCCGTCCCGATTTTATGCTATTGTTATACCCCGTCATTACTTTCAGGGAATCGTTCGGGCACATGGGGTCGCGGCGAAATCTGATCGGGGAGGGAAATGACTGGCAACTGGTGAAAAAATATTCCAACGAATTGCACGTTTCCCCTGAAACGCCCCCTGCCTTTTTGGTGCTGGCCGATGACGATGCCGGCGTGCCTCCGCGCAATTCGGTGGAGTTTTATCTGGCGCTGAAGGAGAATAACGTACCGGCCGAAATGCATATTTTCCGGGAGGGCGGACACGGTTTCGGGATGAAAAAAACAGGGCTGCCCGTGGACCGGTGGCCTGAACTGTTTTATGACTGGTTGAAGGCCATAAAAATGATCGGATAAATGCGCTCCACCCACCCTTTCAATGTAATCAACTTCTGTCCCCGGTGCGGTTCCGCCGGTTTCCAAAAAGCGGGCGAGCGATCGCTGAAATGCCCCCGCTGCGGTTTTCATCTCTTTTTGAATGCAGCG
>JAGYMR010000061.1 GCA_018400515.1 Tangfeifania sp. | reverse complement strand
AGTGTTTTTGAAATCACCGACCGGGAGCGTGTATTCCTGACTGTGGAGACAGGAACCCAAGTGAAAGGCATTCAATTCTGGTATCCGGAGCAAACCCTGAAGAATCCGGAGGAGATCATTCCTTATCCTGCAACGATCCAAACATCAAAAACAAGCTCAACACAGGGTGTTTATCTTTCCTGCTTGACTTTCTACGGAGAATACCTTGCCATGGATTTTAATGCCAGCAAAGAAAATATCTGCGAGTCCATGATTTTTGAACATTGTTATGGATATCCTTTAAGTGGTGAATTTATCCGGATTGACTATTGTTATGATATTCCACGGATCATTCATTGCCATATTAATCCCGCAAATCAACGCTATATCCGGGGTGGATTCAGCCGTGCAGTCATCGATTCGGTCATCGGAAAAGGAACCTTTGCATATGCGATCAACCACACCGATAATGCACAAATGATGGATGTGTTCACCTTTGGTTCCTACGGCGGAATGCACATCGGAGAAGAATCTTACGGACAACTGACCAATTTCAATTTTGATTGTGTAAAAATCGGAATTCTAAAACGGGGCTCAAATACCTTTAACCGCAACTGGCAAATCGCCCAGGGATCCATCATTGCCAATGCAGGAACCCGAGTACAAGACATTCACCCCATCGTCATTTCGGGCGAGGGACATACCTCCCTTGTCAACGTTGAAGCTTTTTCCGGAGATAACGGTGCAGTGACCAACGTAGGTGAGTCGCAGGATTATCTTTTCATTGAAGGAGACCAAAAGCTTACGGTCTCCATGTTTGGTTGCCGCATGCGAAATTATGCGGCGGACGAACCGCTCACGATAAAAAATAATGAAGCCATTGTACAGGCATTTGCTTGTATCGACAAAAATGAAGCGCCTTACAATAAGACAATTAATCCGTGAACCGGCAAATGATTTTTCTGTAAAACAGGTGTTTGAGCAACATGCTGACCAAAGCGGTCTGCATTCCGGTTTTCTTGCCGGGTAGAACAGGCTTGTCCCGGAGCTTCGGGACAGGCCTTTTTTATGAAGGTAAAAAACAGCCAGGGCTGCAGCCCCCCCTGTTTTCCCGACGCTAATGATCCTTATGGGAAAAGTCACTCCCCAAAAAAAAAGCGGGAAAAAATCCCGCTTCTTTTTTGTGGGAGCTACTGGATTCGAACCAGTGACCCCCTGGGTGTAAACCAGGTGCTCTGAACCAACTGAGCTAAGCTCCCTTAAAAATTCATTTTTGCCTGCAAGAACTCCCTTTTTGCTAAGGCGCTGCAAATATAAAATGTATTTTCAGTTCTGCAAAATTATTCATAAAATTTCAGCCACCACAAAGGTACTTCCGCCAATAAAAATAAAATCATTTTCCCCGGCATTTTTTTTTGCTTCATCAAAGGCCTCTTTAACAGAAGAATAGGAATTCCCCTTCATCCCCAGCTGCCAGCCTTTTTCTGCCAGCACCTTTTCGTCGAGTGCCCGGGGGATGCTGGCTTTGGTAAAATAATATACTGCATCCCGTGGCAAAAGTTCCAGCAGCGCTTCCGCATCCTTGTCGTTCACCAATCCAAACACCATGTGCAGCTGCTTAAAGGGCGTATTTTTTATCTGCTCAACCACTGCTGCCACCCCCTCCCGGTTGTGAGCCGTATCACAAACCACGGCCGGATTACTTCCCAGGACCTGCCAGCGCCCCTCAAGGCCGGTGATTGCCGCTGTATTTGCCAGACCATCAAAAATATTTTGCCTGGAGATCTTCCATCCCCCCGCCTGCATCAGTTCCAAACTTTTTAAAACCGCCGGGAGGTTCCTTTGCTGGTAAAGGCCTTTTAAATCCAGTGTAAGCCCTGAAAAATATTTTTCGTTATTTTTTTCCACGGCCATTACCTGATTCCCCTCCATATTCATCAATCCGAAAGTAACCGAAAACTCCCTGTCGGCGAAAAAAAGCGGTGCCTTTAACCGGGAAGCAATTTCAGTAAACACCGGGTTGGTCTCTTTTTGGGATTCCCCCACCACCACCGGAACACCCGGTTTGATGATCCCCGCCTTTTCCCGGGCGATCTTTTCCAGTGAATCCCCCAGCAAAGCGGTATGATCCATGCCAATATTGGTGATAATACTGAGTTCGGGATATACCACATTGGTGGAATCGAGCCGGCCACCAAGGCCCGTTTCAATCAGGGCAATGTCCACCCGCTGCCGGGCGAAATAGTCAAAAGCCATTGCCACCGTAAGCTCAAAAAAGGAGGGGGTAATTTTCCACCTTTCATTGCCGGTTCTGTAAGCATTCAACCATTCCACCACCTCCGCCTTCGGAATCATTTTCCCGTTGATCCGGATCCGTTCCCTGAAATCGCGCAAATGGGGAGAGGTATACAATCCTGTTTTATAGCCTGCCGATTGAAAAACGGCTGCCAGCATGTGAGAAACGGAACCTTTCCCGTTGGTGCCCGCCACATGAATCGCCCTCATCTTCCGGTGCGGATCACCATAAAAGCGAAGGAGCCGGACCGTGTTGTCCAGGTCCTGCTTGTAGGCCGCCGGCCCCACCCGCTGAAACATCGGCAAACGGGAGAACAGATAACGAAGCGTTTCAGAATAATTCAAAACCTGAAAATATTTATTAACCGCTGCAAGTTTATTAAAATTTGAATTGTGTCTCAACAATTCTTTTGATTTTATCTATTTTTAAGAAATTCAATTCTTCAACCATGTTAAGCAAAACCAGTAAAAGTAAAATTTTCATTCTTGATACGAATGTCATTTTACATGATCACAGCTGTATTTACCAGTTCCAGGATAATGACATTATCCTTCCGATAACCGTGCTGGAGGAGCTGGACAAATTCAAAAGGGGAAATGAACTGATCAATTTCCAGGCAAGGGAGTTTGTGCGGCTATTGGACACCATTGTGGGAGACGAACTGTTTAACGGGGGCAAATCCCTGGGAAAAGGGAAAGGGAAACTGCGGATCGAAGCCGGAAAACCCTTTTCGGATGCCATGAAAACCTCTTTCCGGGAGGATATTCCCGACCACAGGATCCTGGCCATTGCCGAATATGCCACCAAAGCTTACCAGAAGCGAAAAACCATCCTTGTCAGTAAAGATATCAATTTGCGCATGAAAGCCAAATCGTTGGGGATCCTGGCGGAAGATTACAAAACGGATCAGGTCACCGACGAGAATGTACTCGATAAGACCATTACGACCTTCGAAAATTTTGATGACCGTTTAATTGAGGCGCTTTATGAAAAAGGAGCCTTCGGAGTTGAAGAGCTCCCGGAGAAGGTTCGTCCGGAAGCAAATGAGTGTTTCATCCTGAAAGGGAACAATTCGAGTGTCCTGGCCCGCTTCGACCCAAAAGAAAAACAGGTTGTCCGGGTGGAAAAAAAATCGGCTTACGGCATAAAGCCCCGGAATGCAGAACAAACCTTTAGCCTGAATGTATTAACGGCACCGGAGATCCAACTGGTAGCTCTCACGGGAAAGGCCGGTACCGGCAAAACCCTCCTTGCCCTTGCTGCTGCCATCGAGATGCAGCAGTCCTTCGACCAGATATTGCTTGCACGGCCGATTGTTGCACTCAGTAACCGTGACCTGGGATACCTGCCGGGAGATGCCTCTGAAAAAATAAATCCCTACATGCAACCCCTCTTCGACAATCTCGCCGTCATTAAACATGCCTTTAACCCCCGCAGCCGCGAATACCAGAAAGTTGAAGAACTGCAGAAGGAAGAGAAACTGATCATCACCCCCCTCGCCTATATCCGCGGAAGAAGTTTATCAAATTCGTTTTTCATTATTGATGAAGCCCAGAACCTGACACCTCACGAAATTAAGACCATCATCACCCGGGCGGGTGAAGGAACCAAAATGGTTTTTACAGGCGATCTGCAACAAATTGACTCGCCATACCTCGACCTGAAATCGAACGGACTGGCCTTTTTAACCGACCGCATGCGCAACCAGGATCTGTTTGCACACATCAACCTGGTAAAAGGAGAACGAAGTTATCTCGCCGAACTGGCAAGCAACCTTCTTTAGCTTTTTTCAGGTAGCCCGCTTTTTCCTATTTTTGCATTTTTAACAGAGCAAAATGGATTACAAAGGGAAAAAAGCGGCTTTTTACACCCTGGGATGTAAATTAAATTTCAGTGAAACTTCGGCCATTGCAGCCAGGTTTGCTGAACAGGGTTTTGAGCGTGTCGACTTTGATGCAAAGGCCGATGTATACGTCATCAACACCTGTTCGGTAACCAACCAGGGAGATAAAGCCAGCCGGAACATGATCCGCCGGGCCGTCAAAAATAATCCGGAGGCCCTGATCATTGTCACGGGTTGTTATGCACAGCTGCACCCCGAAGAAGCAAGCCGCATTAAAGGGGTCGATCTCGTACTGGGCACCCGGGAAAAATTCAGTATCCCCGCCTGTCTTGGTGATCTGCAGAAAAAGGATCCCCCGCTGATAAAGATATCCCCCCTGCGCGATATCAAGGCGTTCCATAAAACCTTCTCCCATGGAGAACGCACCCGCAGCTTTCTGAAAATCCAGGATGGATGCAACTATTTCTGCACCTATTGCACCATCCCCTATGCCCGGGGAAGAAGCCGCAACGCCTCTGTTGCAGAAACGGTAGAGGAAGCCGCAAAGGCAGTGGAAGAAGGTTACAGGGAAATTGTTCTCACCGGGGTAAATATCGGTGATTTCGGAAGATCAACGAATGAAAAATTCATCGATCTGCTGAAAGCACTGGAGCGGCTCAAAGGACTCCACCGCCTCCGGTTGGGCTCTATTGAACCGGACCTCCTGACCGACGGGATCATTGAACTTACGGCCGATTCCCCGGTAATCATGCCCCATTTTCACATTCCCCTTCAGTCAGGGTCCGACCAAGTCCTCTCCCTGATGAGGCGCCGGTATTCAAGCGGGCTGTTTGCCCGGCGTATCCGGAAAATTCGGGAACGCATCCCGCATGCCTTTATCGGGGTGGATGTTATTGCAGGCACCAATGGAGAGACAGAAGCCGCTTTCAGGGAGTCGTACGATTTCATAAAAAACCTGGAGATCTCCCAGCTGCATGCATTTACCTACTCCGAACGGGCGGGTACCCGGGCATTGAAAATTCCGGGGAAAGTGGCCCCCGAAGAACGAAAACGGCGCACACAAATGTATATCAACCTTTCCGAAAAAATGCTGCAGGCGTTTTACCGGAAACACCTGGGAACGGAACAAACCGTGTTGTTTGAATCCCAAAAAAACAGGGGAAGCATGGCCGGCTTCACCGAAAATTACATCAGAACGGAGACCCCCTTCCGGAAAAATGCCATTAACCAACTCCAAAAGGTGCGGTTGCAATCCATTCTGGAAAACGGCCATGTGGAAGCGAATTTTATTTAATTTGCACCCGGATTTGGATGCGATTCCTCCTGCAGGGAAAAGATCCGGTCAAACAATAGGATGTATGAAACAAAACACAGATTATCAGCAAATTTGCCGGCAGGTCAGCGAGATTGCCCGCGAAACGGGGGATTTTATCCGGAACGAACGGAAAAAAATTTCGGAAAAGGATGTGGAGTTAAAAAGCGTGGCAAGCCTGGTGACCTACGTTGATAAAACAGCCGAAAAGCGGATTGTAAAAGCATTAAAGGAACTGCTTCCGGGAAGCGGCTTTATCACGGAAGAGGGAACAGCCACCGCCGGGGATGAAAAATTCAAATGGGTGGTGGATCCCCTCGATGGCACAACCAACTACGTCCACGGAATATCCCCCCACTCGGTCAGCATTGCTCTTATGGAAGCCAACCGCCTGGTTTTGGGGGTGGTTTATGAGGTGGGACTCCGCGAAATGTTCTATGCATGGAAAAACAGCCCGGCCTTTTTAAACGGAAACGAAATACGGGTGGCGGAAGCACGCCATTTTGAAGATACGCTCATTGCCACCGGATTCCCCTATTACAATTTCAGCCGGCTGGACGATTACATAGAGGCAATGAAATACCTGATGCGGTCAACCCGGGGACTTCGCCGGATGGGGTCGGCGGCGGTGGACCTGGCCTATGTGGCTGCCGGCCGGTACAACGCCTTTTTTGAACATGCCCTCCATGCATGGGATGTGGCCGCCGGGGTTTTTATCCTCCAACAAGCTGGTGGAAAGGTCGCTGATTTTAATGGGGGCAGCAACTGGCTGTTCGGGGGTGAGATCGTCGCAGCTGCCAATAACTTCTTTGAAGATTTTTACAATGCCATCCACCACTACCTGGGCACCGAATAATTTCCGGGCGCTTTGCCTCTTTTTTGCAACGCCCGCTGATTTTTTTCCTGCATTTTATGAACAAACTGTATCCGGAAATAAACACTTTAAACTATATTTAAATATTCGTTCATGTGTCACCTGCTAAAAACCATCTTCCCATGGCAGAAAAAGAAATTGCGCTGCTAAAAGAACAAATTGCCCGGCTCGATGAAAGGAAATTCGACCTGCAGGCATGGAAAAACCGCACCATCATTTTCCTGGAACGCATTTTTGGAAAAGAGAGTTCAAAACTGAAAATGATCAAAGAGCTCCATTACGACTATTCAAGCTGGAATCTGCGCGACACGGCAGCAGGTGGTTCTGCCAAGGAGAAGGACCCGGTCCGGATCCAGGCGAGAGAGATCCTGGAGGCAGCCATTGCCGAACTGGAAAGCCTCGGACTCCCGCAAAAGGAAGCAGAAAACAAAAAAATTAAAGAACTGCTGGAGGATGAACTCACAGGGAAACAGGTGAAAGCGATGGAGGCTTTGCTCAACTCCAGTGATCCGGATCGAACCGAAAAAATGACCAAAATCCTGGAGGCCATTCCCACCGAAAACCTGGTAGCTGTCCTTGTAAAACTCCTTACCTCATAATCCCTTTTTATGCCTGATAACCCAAAGATTGCGGTGGTCATCCTCAATTGGAACGGGGAAAAACTGTTCCCCACTTTTCTTCCTTCCGTGATCCGCAATACCGCTTACGCAGATACCCGGATCTATGTGGCCGATAATGGCTCCGGCGACCAGTCTGTCCGCCTGTTAAAGGACAAATTCCCGGAAGCGGGAATCATTCCGCTGGGGAAAAATTACGGTTTTGCCGGAGGATACAACCGGGCATTGCAGCAGGTGGAGGCCGATTATTTCATATTGCTCAACTCAGATGTGGAGGTTACTCCCCACTGGATGGAGCCCTGTATCCGCATGCTGGAGGAAGATGAAACCTTGGTGGCGGTACAACCCAAAATTCTGAGCTTTGAAAAACCGCATCAGTTTGAATATGCCGGCGCTGCCGGAGGATTTATCGACAAATTTGGTTACCCCTTCTGCCGGGGACGCATCCTGAACCGGATGGAACCCGATCTGGGGCAATACAATAAGCCCACACCTGTTTTCTGGGCCAGCGGGGCATGTATGTTCATTAAAGCCAATGCCTTCAGGGAAGTCAACGGCTTTGACGCCGATTTCTGGGCCCACATGGAGGAGATCGACCTCTGCTGGCGGCTAAAAAACAGGGGATACCGCATCGCTTACCAGCCCGAAAGTGTTATTTTTCACCTGGGAGGAGGTACCTTATCCTACAAAAACCCTAAAAAAGTCTACCTGAATTTCAGAAACAACCTGTTTCTCCTCTTTAAAAACCTCCCGCCCCATAAATTTCACCGGATCTTTTTTACCCGGATGGTACTCGATGGCGTGGCGGCGGTCAAATTTTTAACGGGACTCCATTTTTACAGTTTCGGAGCAGTACTCCGAGCCCACGCCTCCTTTTACAGAAACCTGCCGGCACTCATCAAAAAGCGGAAAAACCTCCTGCCCTGCACCACCGTCAAAGAACATCCGGAAATTTACCCCAAAAGCATCATGTGGAAATTTTTCATTCAAAGAAAACGGAAATATTCCACCCTGAACTTTGACCCTGCAACAGGAAACCTGACCGGAAAAGCAACAGGAGATTTCCTGAAACTTAAAAAAAACGGCGGAAGTTAAACCCTCCTTTATTGATAGAAAAACATTAATATCCGATCCATGAACCAAAAATTAACATACAAAGAAAAAATCTACACTTACCACATCGATTTTGTCGGACATGTGAGCAACATCGTTTACATTCAATGGATGGAAAACGGACGTGTCCGCCTTCTGGAAGCCATGGGCCTTCCGGTTACAGAGATCGCCCCGGGCGAAGGCATTGTTCCCGTTTTAACGGAAACAACCATTCAGTACAAAAACCCTTTGTTCCTGCACAATTCGGTGACCATTGAAATATGGGTTTCGAAACTCAACAATGCTTCGGCATTCCTGGAATTCAGTTTCTATAACGAAGACGGCCGGTTGTGTGCCCGGGCCAGGCAAAAGGGACTTTTTATCGACCGCACTACGATGCGACCCGCGCGGCTTACAGAAAAGCACCGGAAAGCATTTGAAACATACCTCCTCCCCGGGTAGTCATTCCCTCCCCGACAGCTCAAAATGCTGCCCTTTTTCCGGCGGGAAAATCGGGGGTGGCGCCGGCAGGGTCCTCCACAGCGCTCTGTAGATAAACCACTCTTTTTTAAATAAATACAAACAGAAGAGGCCTTTTCGCTGTGCTCCGGAAGTTGCCCGGTGGCACTTCCGGAAAGGGAAAAAATTGGTCTTTTCAAAATTCCTTTGTAATTTTGCATTGATATTTACGCAATGGGGGTGCCTTAATAAGTAAGGGCTGAGATCATACCCAATGAACCTGATCCGGATAATGCCGGCGAAGGGAGGGCAAAAAAAGGGATTCATCCCACTCCATTGGTTAGTTTGTTAACCAAAATTTCTAAAAAAATGAAACGCTTACATGTTTTGCTGCTTTTGCAGTGCATGGTGATTGCTGCATGGGGACAGCATCAACTGACGGGAGTTGTAACAGGCAACGGGAAACCACTTCCCGGAGCCAGTGTGGTAATTCAGAAAAGCCTCTACGGAGTTTCGGCCGGCAGCGAAGGACAATTTGAATTCAGAAACCTTAAGCCGGGGACGTATCAACTGGTAGCCTCTTTTGTGGGCTACCAAACCCAAAAAAAAGAGGTATTGATTCCCTCAAAGGAGCAGGTTCGAATCGATCTGAAACCGGTGTCCATAATGACGGGGGAAGTACTTGTGGCAGCAACCCGGGCAAAAGACAAGACCCCCATGGCCTATTCCAACCTCACGGGCAATGAAATCGGGAGCCGCAATATGGGACAGGATATTCCCTTCCTGTTGCAGCTTACACCCTCCTTTGTTGCGACCTCAGATGCGGGTGCCGGCGTGGGGTATACCAATTTCCGCATCCGGGGGACGGACCTGAACCGGGTGAATGTGACGGTCAACGGCATTCCGCTGAATGATGCCGAATCGCACGGGACCTGGTTCGTGGATCAGCCCGACCTGGCCTCCTCTCTCGAGAACATTCAGATCCAACGCGGCGTAGGAACATCAACCAACGGTGCTGCTGCATTTGGAGCAACCATCAATCTGCAGACCAATACCTTGAAAAAAGACACCTACGGGGAATACAAAACGGCCGCCGGCTCATTCAATACCTTCCGCAACACCATTTCCGTTGGTACAGGTCTGTTAAACGACCGGGTTACCATCGATGCCCGCCTGTCAAAAATTGCCTCCGACGGTTTTATTGACCGGGCATCTTCCGATCTGAAATCATTTTTTGTCTCTGCGGGCAGCTACTCTGAGAACACGGTCATCAAAGCCACGGTCTTTTCCGGTTGGGAAGAGACATACCAGTCATGGAACGGCGTGCCATCGGTCCGTTTAAATGACGACCTGCAGGGCATGCAGCGGTATGAGGAACACGGACTCTATTCAGCAGAAAAAACCCGGGAAATGATCGCATCCGACAGCCGGACGTACAACTATTACACGTACGAAGACCAGGTGGACAGGTACCAGCAGGACCATTACCAACTGCACTTGTCCCACAAATTCACCCCGGCATTTAATTTAAATACCTCCCTTTTCTACATCCGGGGAAAGGGGTATTATGAAAATTTTAAACCCGGCGAAGACCTGGAAGATTATCAGCTCCCGGCAATTACCATTGGGGGCGAAACCGTGGAATCGACCGACCTCGTAAACCGGAAATGGCTTGACAACCATTTTTACGGGATCACCTTCTCGCTGAACTACAGCAAAGGAATAAATGACCTGACTCTGGGTGGAGGGTGGAATACCTACGACGGAGACCATTACGGGAATGTCATCTGGGCCCGGCTGCTGGGCAGCGCAGATCCCCACCACGAATGGTACAACAACAACGGACTCAAAAAAGATTTTAACCTTTTCGGAAAATACAATGTTCAGATCACTGAAAAGCTGAACCTTTTTGCCGACCTGCAATTCCGGCGGATCGACTACCGCATTGATGGCATCGACGATGATTTGCGGGATATCTCCCAGCAACACGCATTTAATTTTTTCAATCCGAAGGCGGGCATCTTTTTCATCCCCGAGCCCAATCAAAAAGTTTACCTGTCGTTTGCCACCGCCAACCGGGAGCCTAACCGGACCACCTATACCGATACCGACACCGAAACCTACCAGCCAACCCATGAGACCCTTTATGACCTGGAGTTGGGGTACGATTACAGCTCTGCCGGTTTTAAGGGGGGAGCCAATTTCTATTACATGCATTACAAAGACCAACTGGTGCTGACCGGCGAGATCAATAACGTGGGAAACCCCATCATGGTCAATGTGGATGACAGTTACCGCGCAGGTATAGAGCTGCAGGCAGCCCTGATCATTACCCCGGAGCTGCAGTGGCAGGGAAATGCCACCTTCAGCCGGAACAAAATAAAAAATTTCACCGAATTTGTTGACAATTGGGATACCTGGGAACAGGAGGTTTTTGACCTGGGGACCACCGACATTGCCTTCTCCCCCAAAGTGTTAGGCAACAGCCAACTACAATACACACCCCTGGAGAACCTGGATATTTCACTGATCTCTTCGTACGTGGGCCAACAGTATATCGATAACACATCGAGCAACGACCGGAAACTGGATGCCTATTTTGTAAACAACCTGAAAATGGACTACTCCCTGCAGCCGGGGTTATTTGAGGAGATGGTGTTTCACCTGCAGGTAAACAACCTGTTCAACGAAAAATACGAAAGCAATGCCTGGGTTTATTCCTATATTCTGGGAGGGGAGCGCTACAAAATGGACGGCTATTTTCCACAGGCCGGTACCCATTTTATGATCGGCGTGGATTTTAAATTTTAAGGGATTGCTGGTTTAAACAACATTCGCGGCACGATGGAGCATCGTGCCGCGAATCGTTAATCCAGCAATACCTTCCCTTCAATTTCAACGAGCAGATCATCGCGGCATATATCGGCCAGGATATATACCACCGGCAACCGGCCATAATAACATTCAAAGGCTTTTTTGATGATTTTATAATCTGACCGGTTTTTCACATACACCCTTGCGTGGCCGTACCTGGGCCGCAGGTTATTTTTGCTGATTTGTGAAAGCAACTCCGGCGAGTAGAGGCGCTGAATATTTTCGATGGTGATCTCTGTCTGCTTCCCGGGATCGCCAGCGCCGACCGTTTTCTCTCCCCTGATGGAAGCGGTCCCGGAAATAAATACCAGCTTTTTCCCAAACAACTCCAGGTAGCGGGCCCGCTCAAATTTGGGTGTGGATTTTTCCGCATACCCCTCCCCCTTCAGTACGCCCTCACTGTAATCATGCGCGGGAATCTGCCGGGGATTATCCACCGGAACCGTGTGGACATCAGCGGAACGTACCGCAACAAATTCAATGATGATGCCCCCCCTGTTCATCCCAATGCCGGTGGCAGCAGGATACCCAGTTTTGCTAAAGGAATCCCCGTAAAACGACGCACGCACATTGTTAAATTCCTGATAACGCTGTTGCTCATTTTCCACCCCTAAAATATTTTCCAGGTAATTCCATTGGCGCACCACAGAATTTACCTGAAAAGCAGCGCTCTGAAGCAGCTTCCCAAAAGAGGCAAAGGCAGCTCCCGCATTTTCACGGCAACGAACAGCCGATCCTTCCTGTACCTGTCCGACCAGGACCTCCGAGGTCTCGCGTTTGAAAAGCAGGGCGGATCCATTTTCCACGGAGATTAGACGGGCGTTCCATAAACGCTCATCGTAATAAAAAGCTTCTACCAGCACTTTACACGTAAGCGGCGGCTGGGCGATGATCCCGGTGATCAAAGGGGGGAGGAAACGGCCGGAAACAAGTGCTTCAATTTTTTTTCGCAGCGACCGGTAGCCCTCATCGGAGGAGGTGTCGACAAAAAAATTGAGCTTAAAAACCCGTTTCTTTCCATTGATCTGCTCCAGCTGTCTCAGACAATCCTCCAGCTGGTGTTCCGTTGAAGCAGCTCCATCCGACGGTTTTATATAGATGCGGTCTCCGCTTA
>JAGYMR010000060.1 GCA_018400515.1 Tangfeifania sp. | reverse complement strand
TTGGGGTTTATGGTTGAGCGTGGCAAGGGCCAGCTCAGGGGTGTTGTTTTGAGCCGAGAGGTGACTGAGAAAAACGTATTTCAGGTTTTTACCCCGATGCTCCTCAAGTAAATCAAGGGCCTGGTTATTTGAAAGATGTCCTCTGGAAGAGGCGACCCGCTGCTTTAAAAAGTACGGGTAGGGGCCTTCCCGGAGCATCTGCTCATCGTAGTTGGTTTCCAGGAAAAGGGCATTGCACATTCCCAGATGAGCCGTCACATTATCGCAGGGTTCACCGATATCGGTAAATACGCCAACACTCTTTCCGGCATATTCTAACCGGAACGAGCAGGGCTCTGCCGCATCGTGGTTTTTGAGGAAAGGATGGATGGTAAACGCCCCTGCTTCCACCGGGGCTCCCGGACTGAAAAAACGGGGGTTGGCCGGTTGCATGTTTTTATAGGCGGCGTAGTATGTTTTAGCTGTCAGCCACACCGGAATGTTCATCCGCTTGGCCAGTACGCGGACTCCGCGCATATGATCGCTGTGCTCGTGCGAAATGAAAACGGCTTTTACTTTTTGGGGATTCAGTCCTTTAGATTTCATCCGCAGCAAAATTTGTTTACACGAAATGCCGGCATCGATCAATACCGCATCTTTTTCGTTGCCGATGTAGTAGCAGTTTCCGTTACTTCCCGAAGCGATGGCACAGATTTCAAGCATTTATTTTGAATTTTTAAAATAACTGCTTCCGTCCCAGCAGTGGGTACAGAGTTTCTCTTTTGGCAGCCCGATGGCTTCCACCAGATCGGGCAGGTTTTGGTACTGAAGGCTGGTGAGCCCCAAATTTTTCCGGATGCGCTCCACCATTCTTGCATATTCTTCCGAATCGGGGTTGGAATATTTCTCCATGTCCACCTCTTCGGTTCCTTCGAGCTGGTTAATCGCCTTCCGGGTAGCCAGCTCCATGGTTTTCCTGGAACGCGAAAAGTTCAGAAATTCGCAGGGATAGGTGAGGGGCGGGCAGGCAATGCGCATGTGTACCTCTTTGATTCCTTCATTGTGCAGGTCGCGGGTGTTATCTTTCAGCTGTGTTCCGCGCACAATGGAGTCGTCGAGAAAAACGCCGCGCTTTCCTTTAATGATGGAGGGGTTGGGAATGAGTTTCATGCGGGCTACCAGTTCGCGGGTGACCTGGTTCTGGGGCATGAAACTGCGGGGCCAGGTGGGGGTGTATTTCGCGTAGGGGCGCATATAGGGAATCCTGCGCTCGTTGCTGTACCCAATGGCGTGTCCGAGCCCCGAATCGGGAATGCCGGCCACAAAATCGGCTTCCACTTTGTCGTCCCGTGCCAGGGCAGCACCACACCTGTACCGGGTTTCATCCACATTGATCCCTTCGTAATAGGAGGGGGGATACCCGTAATAGACCCACAAAAAGGCGCAGATCTGCATGGCTTCATTGGGTTGGCGGATCTGTTCATAACCATCGGCCGTGATCCGGATAATCTCTCCCGGGGCCAGGAATTTTTCAATCTCGTACCCCAGATTGGCAAATGCACAGGATTCGGAAGCCACCGAAAAGCCCTCGCTGTTCTTTCCGATGATGACGGGGGTGCGGCCAAGTTGGTCACGGGCGGCGATCATCTCTTTTTCCGTTAACAGAAGCATTGAACAAGATCCTTTGATTTTGTCGAATGCATTTTCGATGCCCGAAACAAAATCGTCGCCATCGGCAATGAGCATGGCGGTGAGTTCGGTGGGATTGACATTTCCCTGGCTGGTCTCTGAAAAGGTGCGGTGGCTTTTCAAAAAGCCTGCTTCCAGTTCATCGGCATTGACAATTTTACTGACCGTCGAAATGGCAAACTTTCCGAGGTGGGAATTGGCTACAATGGGCTGGGCTTCTGTATCACTGATCACCCCGAGGCCCGCATTCCCCTTGAAATGGATGAGGTCATTCTCAAATTTTGTCCGGAAATACCCGTCCTCCAGGCTGTGAATGGCCCGCTGGAAACCGGTTTTTTCATTGAAAAAGGCCAATCCGGCCCTTTTGGTCCCCAGGTGGGAGTGATAATCGGTTCCATAGAACACATTGGAAACGCAGTCGCTTTTAGCAATGCTGCCATAAAATCCGCTCATTTATATGCATTTTTTGGTTGGATAAATTCCCGCCGGAAAAATAGGGGTTTTTCTGTTGAGCTCCGGCAGACATTCCAATTCTTTATTAACAAACTGCAAACAAGGTTGAATATTTTCCCCGGATAAGGCCATCAGGTGGATTGCTCCGGGGCTCTATTTTACTAATTTGGAGATGGCTTTGAATTCCGGAGCTGCGGAGGACCGGGTCAGTTCAAAAAGGATGGATTCGGCCGAAGTCATCATAATCCCTTCAAAACGGAACCGCTCTTTGGCCAGCTCAATGCTTCCGGGCGTTCGGGAGGAGACACAATCCATCACCACCACAGGGTTCAGTCCCGAATTCCTGAGGTCAACCGCGGTCTGCAAAACACAAACGTGCGACTCGATGCCGCAGATCAAAATGTTTTCGGCATCCAGCGCTTTGAGTTTTTCTATGACGGAGGGTTCATCGCAGCAGCTGAATTCCCTCTTTTCCAGATATTGAAAGCCGGGAAGGAGCGACTGAATGCCTTCGATCGTTGCTCCCAACCCTTTGGTGTATTGCTGGGTAATGACTTGAGGAATTTCCAGTTCCTTCAATCCACTTATGAGCACCTGGCAGTTTTTCAGCAGTTTCTCATTTTCCCACATGACGGGGAAAAGGCGCTCCTGGATATCGATGATGAGCCCGGCACTGTTTTCTTTTTTTATTCGCATGGTTTTCTTTGTTTACAATTTTACGTCAACGCACGGATGCTGGGGGGTGCTCTTTTCCGTCGGCGTCTGCCTGCAACCGCGATTTATCGCCCAGATATCCCCCGTGGTGGCGTTTGGCATAATCCTGGCTGGTGAATCCGATCTTCGTCATCAGGGCCACCACCAGGGCATCGCCAATGACGGTCATGGTCGTTGTGGAGGTGCTGGGAGTCAGCCCCAGCGGACAAACCTCCTGGGGATTCCCGGTGAAAATAAAGGCATCGGCGTTTTGGGCCAGAATGCTGTCCCGGTTTCCTGAAATGACGATCAGGGGCAATCCGGGATGCAGGTTTTCGGCCAGCTGAATCAATTCCAGGATCTCACGGGTTTTTCCCGAGTTGGATATGACCAGCAAAACATCGCCCGGCTGCACCACACCAAGATCTCCGTGCTGCGAATCGCTGGGGTGGAGAAATACCGCCGGTGTTCCGGTCGAACTGAAGGTGGTGGCAATGTTCTGGGCAATCTGTCCGGCCTTGCCCATGCCGCTGGCAACCAGTTTTCCCCCGTTCTGGTGGACCTGCCGGTGAATGATCTCCACCGCCTTTTCAAAATCTTTTTCCACCGGAATGTTGCGGATGGCTTCAGCCTCCTGCTCAATGACTTTTCGAATTAATGCTTCCATCGCTTTGAAAATTTGATGCAAATCTACGTGAAAAAAATGAGCTGTCAACAATTTTCATTTTTATTGGTTTATTAAAATAGACTGCCATTTTCATGAAAACGGATGCCCGCTTTATGCAAAATGTCATAAAAAAGGATCATATGGATGGTTTTGGATTATTAAATATTTGGTACTTTTGCCGAAACTTCACTGCGAAACAGCTAATTTTTAAAAATGAAGATACACGAATACCAAGCACGGAATTTATTTAAGAAGTATGGAATTCCTGTGCCGGATGGAATTGTTTGTCATTCGGTGGAAGAAGTTGAAAAAAATGTTCCTGATGATGACCGTCTCCGGGTCGTAAAGGCCCAGGTGCATGTGGGCGGCCGCGGAAAGGCCGGAGGTGTTAAGCTCGCCAGGACAAAGGCCGAAGCTGTTGAAAATGCCCGGCAGATCCTGGGGATGGATATTAAGGGGCTGACGGTGGAGAAGGTCATGGTGGCCGATGCCGTTGACATTGAGAAAGAGTTTTATGTGGGGTTGATCAATGACCGGAATACCAAATCGGTGACCCTGATGGCCAGTGCCGAGGGCGGTGTTGAAATTGAGGAGGTGGCCCGCCGTTCCCCTGAAAAGATCATCAAACTGACCGTCGACCCCGTGATGGGACTGATGGACTGGCAGGCACGGAAGGTGGCCCTGCAGTTGTTCAGCGATGCCAAACAGATGCGGCAGGCTGCGGCCATTCTTGGCAAGCTCTATCGCCTTTATGTGGAAACCGACGCTTCGCTGGCGGAGATCAATCCCCTGGTGGTGACAAAAGATCAGCAGGTGCTGGCCATTGACGGAAAGATGAATTTTGATGACAATGCCCTGTACCGGCAAACGGAAATTCTGGACATGCGGGAGGTGACCCCCGATGAACAGAAGGAGATCGACGCCGGTGAAAAAGGGTTGTCCTATATCAAACTGGACGGCAGCATTGGTTGTATGGTGAATGGGGCCGGACTTGCCATGGCCACCATGGACATGATCAAACTTTATGGCGGGGAACCGGCCAACTTTCTCGATATCGGCGGATCCTCCAATCCCCAGAAAGTGGTGGATGCGATGAACATCCTCCTGAGCGATAAAAATGTGAAAACGGTCATGATCAATATTTTCGGGGGGATTACCCGCTGCGATGATGTTGCCCGGGGACTTGTAACTGCCTTTGAGCAACTCAAGACAGACATTCCCGTGGTTATCCGCCTTTCGGGCACCAATGCCAAAGAGGGGCAGGCCATTATTAAAGATTTTGGCCTCACAACCGTGGAGACCATGAGCGAAGCAGCCTCCAAAGCCATTGAGTTAAGTAAAAAGTAACGTTTTTTCCACGCCGGTGTCAGGGAAATGGCCGATCATCCCTACCTGCTGCCGGTAAAAGTCAAAAAATAAGAAGATGAGTATTCTAGTCAATAAAGAGACCAAATTAATTGTCCAGGGCATTACCGGGCGTGATGGTGCCTTTCATGCCCGTAAAATGAAAGCTTACGGAACCGACATTGCCGGTGGTGTCTCTCCCGGCAAAGGGGGAACCGAAGTGGATGGCATTCCGGTGTTCAATACCGTTGAAGAAGCGGTAAAAGCGACAGGGGCCAATGCATCGGTTATTTTCGTTCCGGCGCCTTTTGCCGGGGATGCCATTCTGGAAGCCAGTTATGCGGGGGTCGGACTGGTTGTTTGCATTACTGAACATGTTCCTGTACAGGACATGATGAAAGTGACCCCGGTCCTGAAGCAGAATGGTACTAAAATGATCGGGGCCAATTGCCCGGGGATCATAACACCGGACGAATCGCTGATCGGTATTTTGCCCGGCATGATCTTTCAAAAAGGAAATGTGGGACTGATATCGCGGTCAGGTACCCTGACCTACGAAGTGGTGAATATGCTCTCCGAAAGCGGTCTGGGACAGTCTACCTGTGTGGGTATTGGCGGTGATGCGGTTTCCGGACTTTATTTTATCGATTTGCTGGAAATGTTCGAGAACGACCCCGAAACCGATGCGGTTGTTTTGATCGGTGAGATTGGCGGGGATGCAGAAGAACAGGCTGCGCAGTATATCCGGGAAAAAATGACCAAACCGGTCGTGGCGTTTATTGCCGGTCAAACCGCTCCTCCCGGGAAACGGATGGGACATGCCGGGGCGATCATCTCCAGTGGTTCAGGCACGGCCGCCGAAAAGGTGAAGGCCTTTAATTCCGCCGGTGTACCGGTGGCCAAAGAACCGGGACAAATTCCGGGAATGGTAAAAGAGCGGCTGGGCTAATCTCTTTTCCAAAAAAAAACGGCCTGTTCCCTCTCTTCAAAAGGTTACTAAACAGGCAGCTTTCTCATAAGGCAACGATCCCCTGAAGCATCAGTTTTCCGTGGGGTCCTTCACCGTACCCATGAACAGAATGGCGCCGGTATCCTTTTCAGTAATGGCATAGAAAAACGGGCGGTTGACGTAAAAGGGGACTTTTTCCGGCTGACCGACCGATGTTAATTCAATGGCAACAACAGTGACGGCAGCTGCTTCGGTGCCCTCTTCATTGACCTCAATAAAACTCTTGTGTTTTACATAGTCGATGTTTAAATTTCCCTGGCGGTTAATGCCTGTAAAGTCAGCCGCACCGGTAAAAGCCACGCCCATTCCCATGTCGGTCAGTACATCGTTGAGCTTGATCTCATATTTGTATTTAAACCGCGGGAGTTTGATGTCCACACTGTTGGTCTCCTCAAAACCCTCCATCCATGTTTGCCAGTTATCTTCATCCAGCTGGTGAATGATATCTTCCAGCTCTTTTTCCTGGTGGGGGAGGAAAACATACATGTTGTAGTTTCCTTTTCCGTAAGGAAGCTGAACGGCACTGAAGAGGTCATTTGAGGTGTAAAGCAGGGTGTCGAGCCGCTGCATGGTTTCGGTCTGAACGGTACCGCCGGCATCCGGATAAAAGGGGCGTTTTTCGGTGCTCTCTTCGTTAAATTCCTTTTGCCAGGTTCCTTTGAACCAGATGGCATTGAGCAGGAACATTACCTGCTGGGGCGTTATCTGGTTAATGATCGTTTTTATTTTATCATGGGTTTTCTGTGCGACCCAGCCGTTGATGGTTTCCAGGGCCTGCTCCTCTTTGGCGAAATCGAGCGGCGAGACTTCGGCCTGGTAGTAGTCATTGTTGATGTTTACAAAGGCATCTTCCACCTCAAAATCCTGGCGGTAGAAAATGGCATTGGCGATCTCCAGCAGCACTTTCGGGTAGTCGAGGTCCTTCAGCGCCTCCACGAGGTCGCGGTACGAAGCATTGATCTCCTCCGGGGAGAGGCCGTTAACCTTGAGGGTTTTTTCCATGGCGGTCTGGGTCGCTCCGTTAGCTCCGTTGTAAGTCATGGCCAGCGCCAGACTGACGCTCAGTGGAGAGACCATGATGTTTTCGTAGGTTGTTTCGGAGGTATACACCTTTTGAAACAGTTCTAAGCCGAATTCATTTTCTGCCTCTATGAGGCGGGCGGTTTTTTCGCTCACGTTGATTTTTCCGGGATCATCATCTGCCCCGTTGCCGGTAAGATCGCATCCGGCCATCATGATGAACGCTGCAGCGAGAATAAAAATTCCTGTGCTTTTAAATTTCAGAAGTTTCATTTGTGCTCTTTTTTGTTATTAATGCAGGCCGGGATTATTTACCGGAGTCTTTTCACACCGGAAGATGAATTATCCCGGCAAAAGGTTGCGTAAAAGGAACTCTTTTTTTCACTTACACGCAACCTTTTTTCTGATTGTTTCATCTATTCCATGTTTTCGTCCTAAGAAATGCACCAATGCATTGCCATTAAGTTAAGGATAATTTTAAGGGATCGTATAAATTATCCTTAATTTTGAAAGAACATTTGCCGCTGGATTTGGAAGATTTAAAAGAGATAATAAAGGATTGTGCCTCTGGAAGTGTGCGTGCGCAGGAAAAGATTTACCGGATGTTTGCTCCGAAAATGTTCGGTGTGTGCCTGCGGTATGCAAAAGACAGTTCCGAAGCGGAGGATAATTTACAGGATGGTTTTGTGAAAATTTTCGGAAACATTCAAAAATTCAGGCATGAAGGTTCTTTTGAAGGCTGGATGCGGCGGATCATGGTAAATGTTTCACTGGCCAAATACCGGAAACAGCATCTCCTGTTTCCGGAGGAGGATATGGGAAAATATGAATCGCAGGTTGTGACCGATGGGATTCTGGAAAAGATCGCGGCTGAAGAGCTGATAAAGGTGATCCAGCAGCTGCCTCCCCGCTACCGGATGGTTTTTAACCTGTTTGTAATGGAGGGAATGAACCATCAGGAGATAAGCAGCCAACTGAAAATTTCGGTGGGAGCATCGAAATCGAATCTTGCACGGGCAAGAAACATTTTAAAACGGAAAATTCAGGAGCTTAATAATGAGAACAGCACCAATGCAACAAATTACCCTGCATGATGACAGAGAAAGAGGGGAAAAATATGGATAAGGCCTTTCGTAAAAAACTGGATGGATTCGTAAAAGAACCTCCTGCCCATATATGGGAGGGCATTCAGGGGCAGCTGGCCGCCAAGCGCCGGGAAAAACGAATGTTTTTCATTCGCTGGGCCTCGGCGGCCGCCCTTTTGATCCTTGCATTTTTGGCAGGCTGGTACCTGAACGCACCTCCTTCACGGGTAGCGTTGCAGGAAAAGCCGGGTAACGTCGAAAAGCAGGAGCAGCAGCCGGTTGTTGAAGCGCCTGCGGATGATCTCCTCGTTGAAGAAAAAGAGACGCTTCGCGGGGAACAAAGTTCTCCGGATCAATCGCCGGATGCCACCCCGGCACGCTTGGCTTCCCTTACAAAGAAAGAGAAAGAACCGGTGGAGCTAGGGGCGAAAGCTTTTGCTGAAGGGAGGTCCGGAAAGACCGTATTTGCTGCATCGGCGATGCGCAGAATGCATGGAATCCGGCATCCGGAGGTTACCATGCCGGAGGAACAGCCAACAAAGGGGTTGGCCGTAACCGTCCGCGCCGTTGATCATCCCGTGGGAGAAACAACCGGGACCGGGGCACGGGATGCCCGGAGAGTAGCCGAAAATAAACCGGCGGGCCGGGAGGCGGGCCGGAAAGCAATGCAAAAGGCTCATGGATGGAAGATGGGCATCGCTGTCTCGCCGGGATATTCCTCTTTTTCGGCACACCATAGCACCACCTATGCAGGCAGCATGACTCCTGACGCCTCAGGAATGCAAGGAAATGTCTGTGGCGGGGTCTCGGTGCAATACAAAACGGGCAGCCGCTGGAGCATTGAAAGCGGGGTATATTATGCCCAAAATGGACAGGAATCCGGCATTGTACCCTCCTATTCCGCCGGAAATGCCGCTGAAAAAAATTCCAACCTCCCTGCCGAAAGGTTGTATTTCAATACCGCAGTGGACATGGAGGGAGCCCGGATGGAGATGAACAGCGCAGCGGGTGTTATTGCCATGGAAAATATTCCAAAAGGCACCGAAGTTGCTGCCAACCTGGAAACTTCCGGGAATTTTACCAATTCACTGCTTACCCGGGGGGAGCTGTCCCAGGTTTTTGACTTTGTGGAAATACCGATGTATGTGCGTTACTTAATGATCGACTCAAAAATGGATGTAGAACTGGTGGGCGGACTTAGTGCGGGGTTCGTTGTAGGAAACAATGCCTTTATTAAAAATGAATACGGTGCTCAAAATATCGGGAAAACCCGCGACATCTCCACCCTCAATTTTTCAGGCACCGTCGGCGTGGGCATCGATTATGCGCTGGGGAAACATCTCTCGCTGGCCGTCGAGCCCCGTTTTAATTATTACCTGCACTCCATCAACCGGAACCCGGAGGTCGATTTCCGGCCCTACAGGGTGGGGGTTTATACCGGATTGTATTATGCATTCTGATGTAACCGGTAAACGCCATTTCGATGACCTTATGATCACCCGCTTTCCCGGTATAAATACCTATGATGTCATTCCGGTCAACGGCTGCCTCTTCATGATCGGGGAGGAGGAATTTTATCCGTACGACAATTCCGACCTGTATGATATCCGGCAGAAGATGGAACAGGTTGGAGCTGGATTTCTTTTTTTCCGGAGATTTATCCTGTAACTTTGGCCCGGAAATGGCTGATATCGGATGAATCCGGAAAGTTAATGCAAATGATCAGGGATAAGGATATTCTTTTTATTATCAATCCTCATTCGGGAAACCGTAAATCGAAACGGATTGAAAAAGAGATCGCTGCACGGAAAGGAACCATTGCAAGTGTGGTTCCCAAAAGTTTGAATGAGCTCGATGCGATTTTCCAGGCGCATTTGGAGAAGTATCAGGTGTTTATTGTGGTGGGGGGGGACGGAACGGTCAATAAAACATTGAAATATTTATACGGGAGGGAAGATAAAATGCTGGCGGTGCTGCCTGCGGGCTCCGGCAACGGCTTCTCCCGTGAACTTGGCTTCAGAAAATCGGTCAGTTCCCTCATCAGGGATGCTAAAAGGGGAAAGTCCCTGAGCATCGATGTTCTTTCACTTAACGGGAAGCGTTTTGTAAATGTTGCCGGCCTGGGGCTTGACGGGTATATTGCCCACGCTTTTGAACAGCGGAAGAAGAGGGGACTGCTGAATTACATTTTCGTTTCGGTTAAAGCGGTATTTCATTTCAGATCCTTTTCGGCAAAATTGCATGTAGGGAATAAGACCCGGGAAGGTCAGTTCCGGATGATTACCGTGGCCAATACCCGCCAGTTTGGGAACAATGCCCTTATTGCCCCCCGGGCAAAACCGGATGATGGCTTTTTTGATTTAGTGCTGGTGAAGCCTTTTCCTTTTTTCCTGTACCCTGCTTTTGTGATCCGGCTGTTTCTGGGGTTTTTGAAGGAGGGAAAATACACGGAATTCATCCGGACAAATGAAAATGTACAAATTGAATCCGGCTTCAAAAAATACCATATCGACGGAGAACCAAAAGTTATTGACGGAAAAATGACGTTCCGGATGCTTGAAAAGAAGATCCGGGTCCTCCGTACGGATTACGGCAAGAAATGGGAAAAGTAGTCTTTTTTGAAGGGGAATTCCCTGTCGTCCGTTCATAAAACCCCGGGAAATGCAGTGAATTGAATTATGCACCCCTTAAATTATTTTCCCCGCCTCCTAACATTGGTAATCAGGAACTAAAAATGTAATTTTGCATCCTTTAAATTGTGATGGAGATGAACAGAAAAAACAGGTGGAGGATTTTATTGCCCCTGATCATAGGAGCAAAAGCCGGCGTCATTATATTTTTTATTCTGGGGGCTGCGAAACCGGAAGAACCAACCCGCGTTGAAGAACCTCTGAAGTTCCGTGCAGTTAAAATTCCGGATTCGGCTTCATTCGCCGGGGAACCTGTTCCTTTGGAGAGGTTTGATGTGCGCGAGTCGCTGGACCGTGAATTGCTGGTGAACTGTTACTTTCATTCCCAAACCCTCCGGTTCATAAAACTGGCTCCCCGCTATTTTGCCATCATTGAACCCATTTTAAAAGAGAAGGGGGTTCCGGAAGATTTTAAATACCTGGCTGTTGCCGAGAGCAGTTTGGATCCCCGTGCTGTTTCGCCGGCCCGTGCGGTGGGCTTTTGGCAGTTCCTGAGGGGCACTGCCCGTGAATACGGGCTGGAAGTCAACAGTGAGGTGGACGAACGGTACCATGTTGAAAAAGCCACCGATGCAGCGTGTGATTATTTTTTAAAAGCTTATGAGGAGTATGGAAACTGGACCATGGTTGCAGCGGCCTTTAATGCCGGTATGAACGGGATCGACCGGCAAATCGAACGCCAGAAAGCGGAGGTTTATTATAATTTATTGCTCGGACCGGAGACCGGGCGTTATGTTTTCCGTGTGGTGGCCCTGAAACTCATTTTAGAGGATCCTGCTGCCTACCATTTCGATGTTTCGGAAGCGGAGAAATACCCGTCGATTCAAACCCGGCAAGTTGAAATTAACGGGGCGGTGGAAGATTTTGCCGATTTTGCCCATGAACAGGGCATCAACTATAAATTGCTGAAAGATTTTAATCCCTGGTTGCGCCAGAGTTACCTGAACAATGCGCACGGAAAGTCTTATACGGTGAAGATCCCCGTACTGGATTAAGATCAGCGCCATTAGTAAAGATACCATTTAAGGGAGGGAAAAGATGCCGGAAGAATTACATGAAGCAGGTGTGGTGACCGATGAAACCATCAGCCAGGATGATACGATCAGAGTCCAGGGGGCCCGTGTCCACAACCTTCAGAACATTGATGTGGAAATTCCCCGCAACCAATTCACGGTTATCACCGGTTTGAGCGGCAGCGGGAAATCATCGCTGGCGTTTGATACCATCTATGCGGAAGGGCAGCGGCGCTACATCGAAACTTTTTCAGCTTATGCACGCTCTTTTCTTGGGAACCTTGAGCGCCCCGATGTGGATAAAATTACGGGGTTGAGCCCTGTAATTTCCATCGAGCAGAAAATTACCACGCGGAATCCGCGCTCGACGGTGGGAACGGTAACAGAAATCTATGATTTTCTGCGTTTGCTCTTTGCACGGGCGGGGGAAGCGTTCTCCTACAATACCGGCGAAAAGATGGTCAGATATACCGAGGAGAAGATTCTTCGCCTGATTAAAGGGGATTTCAGTAAGAAGCGTATTCAGATACTGGCACCCGTTGTTAAAGGCCGGAAAGGGCATTACCGCGAGTTGTTTGAACAGATCAGAAGGAAAGGATTTTTGTATGCCCGCATCGACGGGGTTCTTACTGAAATCAAGCCTGACCACCGGGTGGATCGTTACAAAAATCACTTCATTGAAATCGTTATTGATAAACTGGTGGTGGACGATGCCCATGAAAAGCGGCTGGGAGAGAGCGTCCGGGCGGCGATGAACCATGGGAACGGGGTGTTAATGATCCTCGACCATGATACCGGAGAGGCCAAATACTACAGCCGGCTGCTGATGTGTCCCACTACCGGCATCTCTTATAATGAGCCGG
>JAGYMR010000006.1 GCA_018400515.1 Tangfeifania sp. | reverse complement strand
AAACGGGAAAAAGTGGGGGATATGCCCACCGAAATGTTCATGCACTTTTTTAAATCCTTTTCAGATGCGGCCAAATGCAATCTTCACATCAAAGCAACGGGGAAAAACGAACACCATAAAATTGAAGCCATATTCAAAGCACTGGCCAGAGCCATTAAAATGGCCATCAGGCAGGATATAAGTAACTTTGAATTACCATCGACCAAAGGAGTACTATGAAATGAAACGAGCATGTAAAACACCTACCCATAAGAGGATGATTAAAATAAATGCGCGTTCCATACGATACCTTTGAGAATTGACAACCTTAATAGTATATGAAAACAATCAAACCACTGCGGGAAAAGAAAAACACGGCCATTTTGCTGATCCATTGTCCTGACAAACAGGGGATCCTGGCCACCGTCACCGAATTTTTAAACAAAAACAGGGGCAACATTCTTTACCTCGACCAGCATGTCGACCGCCAGGAGAAAACTTTTTACATGCGGGTGGAATGGGAATTAAAAAATTTTGCCATACCACCGGAAAAAATCAGCGATTACTTCAGCACCCTGATCGCAAACCCGCTCAAAATGACATGGCGCCTCTATTTTTCCGATGAAGTGCCCCGCATGGCGCTGCTGGTATCCAAAATGTCCCACTGCCTTTTTGATATCCTCGCCCGGTATACAGCCGGTGAATGGGACGTGGAAATTCCGCTGATCATCAGCAACCACGAAGTTTTAAAACCAGTATCGGAGCGTTTCGGGATCGAGTTCCACCACTTCCCCATCACGCGAAACAATAAAGCAGAACAGGAGAAACAGGAAATGGAACTGATGAAAAAGCACCGGATCGATTTTATTGTGCTTGCGCGCTACATGCAGATCCTGTCCGAAAATTTTGTCAGCCAGTATCCCAATAAAATCATTAACATCCACCACTCCTTCCTTCCGGCCTTTGCGGGAGCCAAACCCTATCATGCAGCCCACGAACGGGGTGTGAAGGTCATTGGTGCCACCAGCCATTATGTAACCTCCGAACTGGACGGAGGACCTATCATTGAGCAGGACGTTACCCGCTGCAGCCATGTCGACACGGTACAAAACCTGATCAGGAAAGGACGGGACCTGGAAAAAATTGTCCTGTCCAAAGCCGTTTATAAACATTTGCAACGAAAAATACTGGTTTATAAAAACCGGACGGTGGTCTTTAATTAAAAAAGCTTATGAACATCGCCATTATAAAATACAATGCCGGAAACATCGAATCGGTGAACAATGCCCTGAACCGGCTGGGCTTTAAGGCATCTATTACCGCCGATCCCGGAAAAATCAGAAATGCGGATAAGGTCATCTTTCCAGGTGTTGGCGAAGCCAGCACCACCATGGCTTATCTCCGGAAACACCGGCTCGCGGAGGTCATTGTTTCACTCAAACAACCGGTGTTGGGCATCTGCCTGGGATTGCAGCTGATGTGTTCCCACTCCGAGGAAAATGACACCGAATGTCTGGGGATCTTTGAGGAAAAAGTGAAGCGCTTTATTCCCCGCCCGGGGGAAGAATACATCACAAAAGTCCCACACATGGGATGGAACGCAGTTTCCAACCTGAAAAGCGACCTCTTCTCGCCGGAAATGGAAAACCAGTACCTCTATTTCGTTCACTCTTACTATGCAGGATTGGGAGCGCATACCGCGGCCGAATGCAATTATATCGTCCCTTTCAGTGCCGCCCTTCAAAAAGGGAACTTCTATGCCACCCAGTTCCATCCGGAGAAAAGCGGAACGGTAGGTGCTGCTATTTTAAAAAACTTTTTAAATCTTTGATCCGTACAACTATTACATCAAAAAAACGAAATGGAAAAACTGACGATCATCAAGGTGGGCGGAAAAGTCGTGGAAGAGCCGGATGCCCTGAACAACCTGCTGGACCGGTTCACGCGGATCTCGAGTCATAAAATGCTTGTTCACGGGGGAGGACGCACGGCCACCCGGATGGCCGACAAACTGGGAATTGAAACGGAAATGGTTGACGGACGCCGGATTACGGGCCAGTCCATGCTCGAAGTGGTCACCATGGTTTACGGGGGCCTGATCAACAAAAAGATCGTGGCCGGACTGCAGGCACGCGGATGCAATGCCCTGGGGCTCACCGGTGCCGACCTGAACCTTATCAGTGCGGCAAAACGCCCGGCCCTGCCGGTCGATTACGGGTTTGTAGGGGATGTGGAGGATGTTAACAGCCGGGAGCTCCGGATGCTGATCAACGAAAATGTGGTGCCGGTGATTGCCCCCCTTACCCATGACGGTAAAGGGAACCTGCTGAACACAAATGCAGATACCATTGCTTCGGAAATGGCCATTGAACTCTCCAGCCATTTCTCGGTTTACCTCTTCTTCTGCTTCGAAAAAAAAGGCGTTCTTCACTCTCCGGATGATGAAAACAGCATCATTTATGAACTGGATGGCCCGCTATTTAAAAAATACCAGCAGGAGGGAGTTATAAACACCGGCATGATCCCTAAACTCGCAAACGGATTCCATGCCAAAAAAAACGGCGTGGCAGAAGTGTTGGTAACCAACACCGAAAATATGGTCAATGGCCGGGGAACCCGCCTGATCTGAAGGTATAGAATAAAAAACCGCCCCCCCGCTGTGGACAGAAAATATTTCGGTTCCTCTCCGGAGGTACTGACGAAAAAAAACGGGCGGTTACCAGTCTGTAATGGCCATGGGCAGGATCTTAGCAACATTTTTCCCGGGCCGGACTTAAAGATACAGGTGCTTTTTTGGTGTATTCAAACAAATCGTTTATATTGAGGCAAATTTGGTAAAAACAGATACAATTTTTATGAGTAGATCGCAGGAATCATTTTTCAAAAAAGAAGTAAGAAACAAAAAAGAGAAAAAAAGGAAAGAAAAGGAAAAAAAGCGGCAGGCCAGAAAAGAAAGCAGCAAAAGCAACTCTCTGGACGACATGATCGCTTATGTTGATGAAAACGGGAACATTACTGAAACGCCACCCGATCCTGACAGGAAAACCGAAGTTAAAGCGGAAGATATTCAGGTGAGTGTTCCTTCGGGAGAAAATGAAAAGGCAGAGGTTTCAAGAAAAGGAACGGTCACTTTTTTCAACGAATCGAAGGGTTACGGATTTATCAGAGACTCGGAGACAAAAGAGAGTGTATTTGTACATGTAAACAACCTGCTTGAACCTATTAAAGAAGGGAACTTTGTTTCTTTTGAAGTGGAAATGGGCCCCAAAGGCCCCGTCGCCCTTGAGGTAAAGAGAGTACAGTAAAAACCGGAAAATTTAATAATTTTCCAAAAGGAATTTTATTCCCCGGACTCCGTGGATTTTTTCAGATCTTCGATCCAAGGAAGGATATGGTCAAAATGCGAGCCCTTCCAGTATACCTTGCCACAACCGTTGCATTTCCAGAACCGGTCGTAATATTGAAATGTGTCAGCCGGAAGCAGGTGCGTTAACTGCTCCTTTTTCACAAATTTGAGTTCATGGTTGCACTGGGTACACCGGGTAAACGGCCTGAAAAGCCCCGACAGCTGAAAACGGGAAACCACCTCCTTTAACTGCATGCCCGGGTCATCACTTCGAAGCCAGTAGCCATGGGTAACCGCGTTCTGCTTCAGAATGCCCTTATCGCGGGTAAGGATGATGCGGTGCTCTTTGTTCGAGAGCGCCACAATCTCATCATCCCTGAAATTATTGCGGAACAGCGTGTCAAAACCCAGCAGCCGTAACTTTTGTGCCAGTTTCCCAAGGTTCACATCAGCAATGAAGCGGGGATCACGCAAAGGGGCAGGCCGCAGGTGCCCGGCAGAAGAAATATCCAGGGATTCAAACACCGGGTAAACCGAAACCCTTTCCCCTCCCCGCAAAAGGTAATTAAAATCAACCGGCTCGCCCTCAACCAATATCAGATCCACCTCCCCGTGCGGAACCCCCATGGCCTGAATAGCGTTTTTTACCGAGGGACGCCCTTTGAATTCGTGAATAAAAACCTGCTTCCGGTTGGCCTCGGGAAGATGATCGTTCAGCTCCTCGTAAAACCGGAAAAAGGCTTTCCGGATGACAGGTGCATGACTTTTTCGTTGGTGTCCGGACGCTTTTTGCTTCATCCGTTTAAAGTTAAAAAATTCATCGCCAAAAATCCAACCCGCAAAACGAAAAAGATGACCGTTTCCCCGAAAGGGAATTTGTTCATTCCCGCTCCCTCCCAAAAAAAGCAGCACAGGGACGATCTCTTCCCAAAAATTATTTTCGGGCCGGATGACTCCTGAAAGATAAAGAATATAAAAGAAATAACCCCGGACATTTTTGCAGAAAAAAAAGGATCCTTTTAATGCCCCTAAGGTGCGAAATAGGTTTTAAAGTCTTCACGGAGGAGTTTTTTAAAAATTATTTTTCTTCCGGATTTTGAATTATCTTTGCTGTTTGTTGAAATATCTATGGCAAAAAAACCTTTCATACTGGTCACCAACGATGACGGAATTCATGCACGCGGGTTACGGGAGCTTGTAGAGGTCATGCAGTTTTTCGGGGAGGTGGCTGTGATCTCCTCCGAAATCCCCATGTCGGGAAAGGGCTGCGGAATAACGGTCGACCAGCCGCTCAGAGCCACTCCCGTAGAAAAAATCCATGGCGTTCCCACCTTTAAGTCAAACGGCACGCCGGTGGACAGTGTTAAACTCAGCTTCAACAACCTGTTCGAACGCCTCCCCGATTATGTGGTTTCCGGTATCAACCACGGGGCCAATTCTTCCATCAGCATTATCTACAGCGGCACCATGGGAGCAGCGATCGAAGGAAGTCTCCACGGGGTCCCCTCCATCGGCTTTTCACTCGATGAGTACGGTCCCGATGCCGATTTCTCAAAGGCAAAGATCGTGGTGGCAAAAATTTTTCAAAGTGTCCTGGACAACGGCCTTGCCCCCTTTACCTGCCTCAATGTCAATGTCCCCCGAGGAAAACCCAAAGGAATCAAAATATGCAGGCAAACCCACGGCAAGTGGGTCGAAGAATTCGAAAAACGGCTCGACCCCCATGGCAGGGAGTACCACTGGCTGGCTGGCTACTTTAAAAATTTTGAGGAGAACTCAACGGAAACTGATATCCATGCCCTGAGAAACCATTTCGTTTCGGTCGTCCCTGTTACCGTTGACATGACCTCCTATAAAACACTCGATGAACTAAAAAAATGGACTTTTTAATGGCCCGGAAAGATAAAAAAGCGTTCGATTCGCCCGCAACAGGTTTTCTCGCCGGTTTCACCGTTCCCGTTCTGATTTTTCTTGCCGTCTACTTTTTCGGAGAGCAAAATGTTTCATTTAAAAACTATTTACAAGGGCTCTGGCATTTGCAGGCATTAATAAAACTGGGCAGTTTGTGCGTATTTGCCAATTTAGTGGTTTTTATGGGTTTCATCCGCCTGAAATATGACCGGGCCGCCCGGGGAGTGCTCGGGGCTACCATCCTCTATGCCCTGGGAATTTTAATCTCAAAGGCTTTTTAACTGGTAAACGAACTTAAAAAGGAGCTCCCCGGATCAAAAAGAAACTGGAACAAACATATGAAGTATTACCTCATAGCAGGCGAAGCCTCCGGCGATCTGCACGGATCGAACCTGATGCTGGAATTGAAAAAAGCCGATCCGGAAGCACAGTTCCGGTTTGTTGGCGGGGATTTAATGGAAAAAGCCGGGGGTGAACGGATTAAACATTACAGGGAAATGGCTTTCATGGGGTTTCTGAATGTGATCCTCCACCTGAAAACCATCCGCCAAACCCTTGAATTATGCAAAAAAGACCTTCTCCGGTTCAACCCCGATGTACTCATCTTAATCGATTATCCGGGATTTAATCTCCGGATAGCAGAATTTGCCCATAAATATGGACTGAAAGTATTCTATTACATTTCACCAAAAATCTGGGCCTGGAAGGAGTACCGGATAAAAAAGATCAAAGCTTTTGTGGATGAAATGTTTACCATTCTTCCGTTCGAAACAGAATTCTACCGGAAGCATGGCATGGAAGTGCATTACACCGGAAACCCTTTGCTGGATGCGGTTCAGAACTTTCAGGACCAGCCTCTCCCGGAAAAACAGTTCCGCGTGAAAAACCACCTGGATGAACGTCCCCTCATTGCCCTGCTGGCAGGAAGCCGGAAACAGGAAATCCAAAAAAACCTGCCGGTGCTGAGAAGAGTGGTTCCGGGGTTTTCCGGATTTCAATTCGTCCTGGCAGGCGTTTCCCAGCTCAACCGGGAGGTCTATGAGCGACTGCTCAAAGAAGCTCCGGTCAGACTGATCTTTGACCAGACATACGAACTGCTGCATCATTCGTATGCCGCCGTGGTAGCCTCGGGAACGGCCTCCCTGGAGACAGCCCTTTTTGAAGTTCCCCAAACCGTAATTTACAAGGTAGAGGGAGGATTACTGACCGATGCGGTCATGCGGCACTGGATCCTGAAAACGCCCTGGGTTTCCCTGCCCAACATCATCATGAAAAAAGAGGTGGTTCGTGAATTCATCCAAAAAGAGATGAAAGCGCAAAGAATAAAAAAGGAGCTGGAAAAACTGCTTTTTAACAACCGGTACCGCGAAAAAATAACCAAAGATTATAAACGTTTGAAAGAGAAAATGGGTGAAGCGGGTTGCTCAAAAAGAGCGGCAGAAAAAATGGTTACTCTGCTGCTGACAGCTGAAAAAGAAAATAATTAACATGTTTACACTATTCCGGAAAGAGATTAAAACATTTTTAGGATCGCTGATCGGATACCTGGCCGTACTGGTTTTTTTATTGGTAACCGGCCTTTTCCTTTGGGTTTTTCCGGGAGCCTATAACATCCCCGACAATGGTTATGCCACCCTTGAAGGGCTTTTTTCGCTGGCCCCCTGGCTCTATCTTTTTCTGGTACCGGCCATTACCATGCGGTTCTTTGCTGATGAAAAACGGAGCGGTACCCTGGAGCTTCTCATGTCCCGCCCCATTTCCGACTTTAAGATCATTCTTGCCAAATTTTTTGCTGCCCTGGTATTGGTGATTTTCTCTTTGCTTCCCACACTGCTCTATTTTCTTTCGGTTTACCTTCTGGGAAACCCGGTGGGAAGCATTGATACCGGAGCAACCTGGGGCTCGTTCACCGGCCTGTTTTTCCTGGCGGCGGTCTATATTGCCATCGGACTTTTTGCTTCCGCACTTACCGAAAACCAAATCGTGGCATTTATCCTGGCCATGGCCCTCTCCTTTGTTTTCTACCTGGGCTTCGATTTTATCGGCGGATCAGGGGTGCCCTACCTGGTCGAACAGCTTTTTTCCTGGCTCAGCATCAATAACCACTACTTATCCATATCCCGCGGAGTTATCGACTTTCGCGATCTGATCTATTTCCTCGGTATCCCCTTCATTTTCCTGTGGCTTACCATGGGATTCCTGCGCAACGAAAAAAAGAAAAGTCGAAGCTACCGGAAAAAAACACTCTTGATTTTTGGCATCCTGGCCGTTGTTTTCTGGGGATCAGGGAACCTCCTTTACCGGATCGACCTCACATCCGACAAACGTTTCTCCATCTCCAGAGTCAGCACAGACATTGCCAACAAACTGAAGCACCCCGTGGAGATCGAGCTTTTCCTAGCAGGGCGGCTTGAACCCGGATTACTAAAACTGCAGCAGGAAATTTTCGAAAAAACCGCCATTTTAAATGCCTATGCCTCCCGGGAAATCCGGATAAAGGTTACAGATCCATACAGTGCGGGGAGCGGGGAAGAACAAAAAAAATTCTTTGAACAACTGAAACAAAAAGGGATCCGCCCGACCAGTTTCCGCCACAAAACGGAACAGGGCGTGAGTACAAAGCTGATTTTTCCCGGTGCCATTGTCCGGTACAACGGACGGGAACGGGCCGTGAACTTTTTAAAATACAATCCGGACTTCTCCCATGAAGCCAATTTCAACCACTCCATAGAAAATGTTGAATTTGAGCTGGTAAATGCCCTTCAGAAACTCCGCTCCTCCCGCCGGTCAACAGTTGCTTTTCTCGAAGGACACGGGGAGCCCGACCGTTACCAGGTGTACGATTTTGCCTCTTCACTGACCGGGGATTTCCGGGTGCGGCGGATCGGGGCCGATTCGCTGCTGACCGCCCGGCCACAAACAGATATCCTGATCATTGCCGATCCTGTTGAACCGTTTCCGGAAAAAGATAAATTCAGTATTGACCAGTTCATTATGCAGGGGGGAAAAGTGCTATGGCTTATTGATCCCGTTAAAGTTGATCTCGACAGTTTATCTGCGGGACACATGACTTTTGCCTTTCCGCGCAACCTCAACCTGTCCGACCAGCTGTTCCGTTACGGTGTCCGGCTGAACAAGGAACTCCTGCAGGATGTGGATTGTGCCCGGATCCGGGTAAATACCGCCCCGCCGGGAAATGAACCGCAGTTCACCCTGCATCCATGGTATTACTCCCCGCTTCTGGTTCCCAGCGACAACCACCCCCTAAGTAAAAATTTAAACCGCGTTCTTACAGAATTTGTCTCCTCGGTTGACACCCTGCCGGGAAATCCGGAAATTAATAAGGAGGTCATTCTTTCCACCTCCCCCTATGCCCGGAGAGTGGAATCACCCTCCACCGTGAGCCTCAAAAACATCGATAACCCCCCCGACCGCCAACTGTTCAACGAGTCATTCATCCCGGCAGGAGTCCTGTTGGAGGGAACTTTTACATCTGTTTTTAAGAACCGGATGACCGAGCCCCTCGGAATTCAGCCATCCAAATTTATAACCGAAAGCCGCCCCACCAAAATGGTCATCATTGCTGACGGGGGACTCATCACCAACGAGGTGAACCGCTCAACCAATCCTCCGCAGATCCGGGAACTGGGCTTTGACCGCGTTTCAGGAAGAACATTCGGAAATAAAGCGTTTTTGATGAATGCCGTTTATTACCTCGATGATGAACAGGGAATCATGCATTTGCGCAACCGCAATCAGAAACTCCGGCTCCTGGATAAAGTCCGGTTACGCCATGAAAAAGCACGCTGGCAGTGGTTGAATGTCCTGCTGCCTCTGGTTGTGGTTGCTCTTTTTGGTGTGATCTACAACGCCTCCCGCCGGGCCCGCTACTCACGAAAAAAAATCAACGTTTCTCCAATAGGTAAATGCAATTAAAGTTTGTATATTCGTGTACCCGGTTTCTTTAAAAAATTTTGATTTGATACCTGAAATACAGAGATTAAATTTAATTATATTCGAATAAAATTATAAACTAAAAATTAATACTATACTAATGAAACGAGCATGATTTATAATCACAAAGTATTATGAATAAAATAAATGCGAGTTCCATGGGCCTTGTAAACTAAAGATGCCATTAATTTATATTTGATTGAATTACAAATGTTTAAAATAATTTTATACTAATGAAATTTGTTGTTTCAAGCACCGAACTGTTGAGCCATCTGTTAGCCATCAGCAAAGTTATCAGCAGTAAAAACACCATGCCCATTCTGGATAACTTTTTGTTCCGGCTCGGGGAAACGGATCTTACCATTACGGCTTCCGACCTGGAGACCACATTAATTACCAGCATGGAACTGGATAATACTGAAGGGGAGGGAACCGTTGCAGTGCCTGCCAAATTATTAATTGACACCCTGAAAGAATTTCCGGAACAGCCACTGACCTTCCAGGTGAACAATGAAAATTTCGGAATTGAGATCTTCTCAGAAAACGGGAAATTCAGCATTACCGGACAAAGCAGTGAAGAGTTTCCTGAATCCCCGGAGGTCAATGAAGCGTCGGCAACAACAGTAACCGTCGATCATAGCCTGCTGCAGAAAGGCATTGAAAAAACGCTTTTTGCTACAGCTGAAGATGAATTGCGACCGGTGATGAACGGCATTTTTGTAGAATTAACGGCTGAAAACATGAGTTTTGTTGCCTCGGATGCCCATAAATTGGTGCGTTACAGGCGAAGCGATGCCGCTTCTGATTTTGAGTCTTCGTTCATTCTCCCCAAAAAACCGGCAAGCCTGCTGAGGAACCTGCTGCCCAAAGAAGAGCACGATGTTAAACTGGAATTCGATGATAAGAATGCCATTTTCACCCTCTCCCACTACCAACTCATCTGCCGGTTGGTGGAAGGGAACTACCCGAGCTATAACTCGGTCATTCCCTCCGACAATCCCAACAAAATGATCATCGACCGGCTCTCCTTCTACAATACGGTAAAACGGGTTTCTGTTTTTTCCAACCAGGCCAGCAACCTCGTCAAATTGAGCATCAACGATAATCAACTGGTTGTCTCGGCCCAGGACATTGATTACTCGATTTCGGCTGTAGAGCGACTGAAGTGTGAATATGACGGGGATGAAATTGAGATCGGATTCAAATCCACCTTCCTGCTTGAAATATTATCCAATATTCCCGCCACCGATGTGCGGGTGGAAATGAGCGATCCCTCACGGGCAGGACTCCTTCTTCCGGCCGAAAAAGAGGAAGAGGAGGAAGATGTACTGATGCTCCTCATGCCCATGATGATTAACGGATAACCACCAATGCCCGAAGAAAATTCATTTTATGCAGTTAGATCTTAAAAACCCGGTCGTATTCCTCGACCTCGAAACCACAGGAACCGATATTGTAAAAGACCGCATTGTTGAAATTGCATTGCTTAAGATCCGTCCGGATGGAACGGAAGAAGAGATGCTGAGCAGGATTAACCCGGAACAACCCATCTCGGAAGAAGCCGCCAGTATCCATGGAATAACCAATGAAGATGTGGCCCATGAACCGACCTTCAGGGAGGTGGCCAAAAACCTGGCAAAATTTATGGAAGGGTGCGATCTGGCGGGGTTTAATTCCAACCGGTTTGATATCCCCCTGCTGGCAGAAGAATTTCTCCGGGCCGATGTGGACATCGATTTCAAAAAAAGAAAATTTATTGACGTCCAGGCCATCTTCCACAAAATGGAAAAACGGACGCTGGAAGCGGCCTATAAATTTTACTGCCATAAAAAACTGGATGGTGCCCACAGTGCAATTGCCGATACCCGGGCTACCTACGAGGTATTAAAAGCACAACTCGACCTGTATCAGGATGTGGAATACAAAGATAACCGTGGAAACAGGTCATGGCCCGTCGTCAATGATGTGGAAAGATTAAGCGAATTCTCCTCCTACGACCGGAATGTGGACTTTGCCGGACGGATTGTTTTAAATGACAAAGGGCAGGAAGTTTTTAACTTCGGAAAAAACAAAGGGGTTCCCGTGGAAAAAATATTAACGGAACAGCCGGGATATTTCGGCTGGATCATGAACAGCGATTTCCCGCTTTATACCAAAAAAGTGCTTACAAAAATAAAACTGCGGATGCTGGAAAAATAAATTCCTGCCCCTCCCTACCCTGTTTCGGGGTTCTGGCAATTTAAAAAGACATTCCCCTTTTCCAGGAATTTCACCCGCCGCAACCCGTTTTCCGGGGAGGTGATTCATTCGCATTTTCAAAAATTATTAACAGATGAAGATCATTTGCATCGGCCGGAATTACGTGGCACATGCCCGGGAACTAAACAGTGAAGTCCCGGAAGAACCGCTGTTTTTTTTAAAACCCGATTCAGCATTGCTGCGGAACAACGATCCTTTTTTTATACCGGAATGGACCCGGGAGGTGCATCACGAAATCGAACTGGTCATTCGTATCAACCGCATCGGCAAGAATATTGAACGAAGATTTGCCCACCGTTATTACGATGAAATTGGGCTGGGGATTGATTTTACGGCAAGGGACATTCAGCAAGAACTAAAAAAAAAGGGACACCCCTGGGAAAAAGCCAAAGCATTCGACCGGGCGGCTGCCATCGGCAACATCTTTTTCCCGGCTGACTCTTTTCCGGAACCCGAATCCATTAACTTCCGACTGGATATCAACGGAAAAACGGTCCAGAAAGGAAACACCGAGTGGATGATCTTTGATTTTGAAGAGATTATCTCCCATGTTTCAAAATACATGACCCTGAAGATCGGCGACCTTATTTTTACCGGTACTCCTGCGGGGGTGGGCGCGGTAAAAATCGGGGACCACCTGGAGGGATACCTCGAAAACGAAAAGGTCCTCGATTTTCTTGTCAGGTAACAGAACATCTTCCTGCATTTGGCAAAGGGCCTCTCAGCAACAAAAGCCCTGCCATCGCCCGGAAAAAACGGATTACAAACCAATTCAAACAACATGGATTCTTTTGATTTTCAACTGGAGATGCAAGTTCGTGATTACGAATGCGATATACAGGGGATTGTGAACAATGCGGTCTATCAGAATTACCTGGAACACTGCAGGCACCAGTTCCTTCTCTCAGCCGGACTGAGCTTCGCCCGGCTTCATGACGAGGGCTACGATGCAGTCGTGATAAGGGCGGAGCTGGATTATAAGGTTCCCCTGCGTCCGGGCGACCGCTTTCTGGTTCGCTTGAAAATCGTGCGACGCGGAAGGCTGCGGCTCATTTTCAAACAACAGATCCTGCGGAAAGCGGATGATCAGCTGGTGGCAGATGCAAAAATTACGACGGTACTAACCCACAAAGGGCGGCCTGTATCTTTTGAAATCCTGGAAGATCAATTCAGGGAAGCGGGGATCGTGATCCGGGATGAACCCTCCGAGTAAAATCTTCACGAAAAAAAAGCCGGACTCCTGTGAGCCCGGCTAAACAACCTTCAACTACTAACCGATTTTATAACCCAAAAAGAACATGAAGCACATCCATGCTTCATTATTAATTTTGACTGAAACAAAGAAAAGGAAACCGGAATCCCTCGACTGTAATGTAAGTCACAAAAGTCCGGAATAATCAATAAAATTCCGGGACAGCCTGATTTTTCCATTCCTTTCGAGCTTTTTTAAAAGCCGCGAAACAACCTCCCGGGAGGTATTCAACTGAAGTGCAAGCGATTGATGAGAACCGGGAAATGTGAGACTCCCTGATTTTTGATACCGGTCAGAAAAAAATTTTACCATCCGTTCATCCAGCTGCATAAAAGCGATGGCGTCCACTGCATCCATGAGTGCACGAAACCGTACCTGAAAAGAATTCATGATGAACTGCCGCCAGGTGGAATATTCACACATCCAGCGATCAAGCAGCGAAACAGGAAGCATGATCACCGTTGATTCTTCTTCGGCTACAGCCATAACATTGCTTTTCAGATTGTTCATGCAGCAAGTGACCGAGAGGGCACATACCTCGTTTTCCCGGAGGTAATAAAGAAAAAGTTCATTGCCGTCTTCGCTGGTCTTCGAAATACGGATGAGTCCCTTCAGGATTAAGGGAAAACTTGAAATGAACTGGCCCTCGCGAAAGATAAAATCATGGGCGGGAAAAACCTTTTTTACCCCTTTTTCAATGATTTCCTGCTGGAGCTCTTTTTCCAGAAAGGCGTATTGTTTATAAAAATTGCTCAAAACAAAGGATTTAGAAAATATCTTTCATTTTCTCAAAGAAAGATTTTTCCTCGGAGGAAGGACCTCCCTGGAAACCAGGAGAATCTTGCAATTTTTCCAACTGCCGCCGCTCTTCAGTATTCAATTTTTTGGGAATCCAGACGTGCACCCGCACCAGGAGGTCGCCCCGGCCATAGCCATTCACATCGGGAAGGCCTTTGCCGCGAAGCCGGAGGATTTTTTCGGGCTGCGTGCCGGCCTCAATTTTCACTTTTACCTTGCTTTCCACGGTCGGAATCTCGGCGGTTGTCCCGAGGGTAATTTCGGGGAAAGACAAAAAGAGATTGTATATCAGGTTATTGCCATCACGGACAAGGGTAGGATGCTCCTCCTCGGTTATGACAACAAGCAGATCGCCGTTGATGCCTCCCCGCCGAGCCGCATTTCCTTTTCCCGAAACATTCATTTGCATCCCTTCGCCTACACCGGCGGGAATCTTCACTTGAATGACCTCCTCATCCCGGACGACACCTTCCCCGGCACAGTGAGGACATTTATCGGTAATAATCTTTCCTTCGCCGTGACAGGTGGGACACGTAGAGGCGGTTTGCATTTGTCCCAGCAGGGTATTTGTTACGCGTGTCACCCGTCCGCTGCCATGACAAGTATTGCAGGTGGAGTAAGCCGACGCGTTTTTGGCACCCGTTCCGTTACAGTGCGTACACCGGACATATTTCTTTACTTTGATCTTCTTCTCAACACCGTTGGCAATTTCGCTAAGCGTCAGCCGCACCTTCACCCGCAGATCTGAACCCCGGACAACGCGCCGGCCGCTCTGCCGGCTGCCGCCAAAACCGCCGAACCCACCGCCGCCAAAATGGCCGCCAAAAATGTCGCCAAAGGCTGAAAAAATGTCTTCAATATCGGAAAAGCCACCAAAACCACCGGCTCCCCCGGAAGCAGAGCTTCCTACACCGGCATGCCCGAATTGATCGTAACGCTGCCGCTTCCCGGAATCGCGAAGCACTTCGTAAGCCTCAGCTGCTTCTTTAAATTTATTTTCAGCCTCTTTATCTCCCGGATTTTTGTCCGGATGATATTGAATGGCTTTTTTCCGGTAGGCCTTTTTAATCTCTTCAGCCGACGCTTCCCTGCTTACACCAAGTACTTCGTAATAATCTCTTTTCGCCATCATTCAAAAATTTATTCTCCTACAACTACCTTGGCAAAGCGTATCACTTTATCGTTCAGCATATATCCCTTCTGAACGACATCAACCACTTTCCCTTTCATTTTTTCTTCGGACGCCGGTATTTTTGTCAATGCTTCATGATGATCCACGTCAAACTCCTTATGAAGGGCATCTATCTCTTTTACATTGTTCTGTTTCAAGAATTCTTTGAATTTACTGTAAATCAAAAGGGTCCCTTGTTTTCCGGCATCTTCGTCCGACACATCTTTCATGGAATCAATGGCCCTTTCAAAATCATCGATCACCGGTAAAATCCCTGTTAGTATATCTTCCCCGCCGGATTTGATCAATTCTGCTTTCTCGCGCATCGTCCGGCGCCGGTAATTATCAAATTCAGCTTGCAGGCGTAAATATTTTTCCGAAAGCTCATTGAATTTGGTTTCCAGTTCAATGATCTTCTCCTCCTTTTTATCCCGGGCCGTTTTCTTCTTAGTCCCTTTCTTTTCTGCTTTCTTCTCTGCGGCCTCCTTTTTCGCGGTTTTGCTTTCTTCTTGGCCTTCCCTGATTTCTGTTTCCGGCGTCTCATTTTCTGCCTTCTCCGCCTGCGTTTTCTTCGCTTTGTTTTCACTGCTGGTCAGATGTTCTTCCTGCACTGTTTCCTCTTCTTTCATATCAGATGTTTTATTCATTTTTTCTTCTGCCATCTTAAAAACATTTTTATTTCCTACTAAAATTGCTCATTTTCAAAGGTATAGTATATAACTTGCCTGTATTTTAATTATCCTCTTGGGTGTAAATGTTTTACATGCACGCTTCTCAATCGTTCAGCAAATTATTTGCCATGCAAATATAAAAGACAATTTGACACCCCGTATGAATTAAACGTGCCAATTTGTGCCGGAAGGTATATCAAAAAAGGTGTTTTTAAGAGAAAGATAATTCAAAGCCGGGTAATTTTTGCGCCCAGCCGGTTCAGTCGTGTATCAATACTGTCATACCCCCGGTCTATCTGTTCGACATTATCAATGATGCTTTCACCTTTGGCAGACATGGCTGCAATGAGAAGGGCAATCCCCGCCCGGATATCGGGGGAGGTCATTTTGGTCGCCCGCAGGCAGTGTTCCCGGTCCAATCCAATAACATTGGCCCGGTGCGGATCACAAAGGATGATCTGGGCTCCCATATCAATGAGTTTATCGACAAAGAAAAGGCGGCTTTCAAACATTTTCTGGTGAATCAGCACACTCCCTTTTGCCTGGGTTGCCACGACGAGAAAGATGCTCAGCAAATCGGGCGACAATCCCGGCCAGGGGGCATCCGAAATGGTCATTATCGATCCGTCGATATAGGTTTCAATTTGGTAATGCCCGGTATCTTTGACCACGAGGTCGTCGTTTTGTTGCTCAACCCGGATCCCGAGGCGGCGAAAGGAAGCAGGAATGATGCCCAAAAAATCAAGCGCTACATTTTTAATGGTGATTTCAGAGGCGGTCAGGGCTGCCAGTCCAATAAAACTTCCGATCTCAATCATATCGGGCAACATCCGGTGGGTACATCCTTTCAGGGAGGTCACTCCCTCAATCGTCAGTAAATTGGAGCCCACTCCGGAAATTTTTGCACCCATGCGATTAAGCATTTTACACAATTGTTGCACATAAGGTTCACAGGCAGCATTAAAAATCGTGGTCTTGCCTTCGGCCAGAACGGCAGCCATGAGAATATTGGCGGTAGCGGTAACAGAAGCTTCTTCAAGCAGCATGTAGGCCCCTTTCAGGCGACCGGCGGAAACAGCATACCACTGGTTTTGAATATCAAAATCAAAGGAGGCTCCCAGTTTCTGCAAACCAATGAAATGGGTGTCCACCCGTCGCCGGCCAATCTTATCCCCCCCGGGCTGTGGGATGAAGCCTTTTCCAAAACGGCCCAGCAAAGGACCAATGATCATGATAGACCCCCGCAGGCTTGCCGCCTGTTCGGCATAAGCCGGTGTCTTCAGGTAATCGATGTCGATCGATGCCGCATTTAACCGGTATTCCCCCTTTTGGAGCCGGGTCACTTTTACCCCCAGTCCCCGGAGAATTTCCAGGAGCCGCAGTACATCCCTGATCTCGGGAACGTTTCCGACCGTCACATCCTCTGCTGTCAGGAGCACTGCACACAACACCTCAAGGGCTTCATTTTTTGCCCCCTGCGGTTCGATCGACCCATGCAAACGGGTTCCGCCTTCAACAAGGAAAGATGCCATGAATGGAGTTCTGATTATTTTTTCTTCTTCTTCTTTTTCCCTAATATTACTTTGGGTTCCATCAGTTTAATGTCCCGGGGCACCTGCAACTTATTCCCGGAAATATTTTCCATATCCTGAAAAATTTTCTCATCCTCCACTGCATCCTTGTTCCATGCCATAAAGAGTTTCTTCATTTGGTTGGCCGTCTGTTCAATTAGGATACGCTTCTCCTCCCCTTCCATATCGACCGCTGCCTGGATCAGCTTTTCAATAACCAGTCCGTAATGCCTGAAAGTAATGTTGTGTTGCGGATAGGGCACCTGTTCTGGCCTTTCGGTTAAAATTTCCGGCGAGGGGGGATCATATGGATAGTCAATATCCAGTTTAAAGTGACTCATGATGGCCAGATGATCCCACAATTTGTGCCTGAATTCGGCAACATCGCGCAAATAGGGGTAAAGATTTCCCATAACATCCACAACGGTCTTCGCTTCCCGGTTTCGATTTTCCCTATCTTCGATGGTAAGCAGGAAATTGACCATGTTCTGTATATTCCTTCCATATTCGGGCATTGGAAGTTTTTCTCTCTTCGTGTTGTAATCCATTGGATAAATTAATTAAGATTCTATTCCTTTGTACAAAAAATCGTTCAGCGACCCTCCCGCCGAATTCTGCGGGGTGGAACCGGAACTGCCCGCTTATCGGGCCGGATCGCCTGGTCATAAATAACCGCTGGCATTAAAAAATTAACCGGTTCCGATTCGATAGAGCCATCGTCCGGGGGATTAACTAAACCACTGCAAATCTAATCATTTCTTAACAATACGCAATGCAACCATTAAGGTTTGGTTCATTTACTGCTTGATTTTCAGTTTGGCAAATTTCAGAAGCAGTTGTTTCTGTCCGGCATTCCGGAAAAATACCGTGGCTTTTTTATCCGGGGGGGGACCTTCCACCTTCAGTACTTTTCCTTCGCCAAACCTTTGATGAAGAACGACCATCCCCTGCACGATTTTTTCCGGAGGATCTCCGGTGAAAGGATCCATGGTGGACCCGGCCTTTTCCGCCCCCCCGGGTTTTCTTTGGGCAAAGTTCCGGGGAACCGTGTTTCGGGGGGATAAGGGCCGTTTACGGGACTGTTGAAAATTTTCAGCCCGGGAAGGCCGGAGCGGCCCTGTAAAACCTCCTCCGGTTTGTTTCGCCCCGTTGGTTCCTTCCAAAAAGGATTCATCCATCTCAAGCAAAAATGGACTGGGGGAACAATATTCCAGTTTTCCCCATTTATGCCGTTGCCGGGCATGTGAAAACCAGGCATTTTCGCGGGCCCGGGTCAGGGCCACATAAAAAAGCCGGCGCTCCTCCTCCAGGGCTTCGGTTGTTTTTCGTTCCCTGGCCTTTGCCGGCGGGAACAGGTTATCTTCCAGTCCTACGACAAAAACATTTTTAAACTCCAGCCCTTTGGCTGAATGAACGGTCATCAGGGTAACCTTGTCCCGGTCTTCTCCTTTCTCTGTATCCTGATCCGTTAGCAGGGCCACCTCTTCCAGGTAATTTCCCAGCATCCCGGGACGCCCCTCTTCCCGGGCATTGCTGCTGAACTCCTGGATCCCGTTCAGCAGTTCCTGAATGTTTTCATGGCGGCTAATACCCTCCGGTGTACGATCCTGGTGCATCGCTTTCAGAATCCCCGTATGCTCGGCGATGGCATGTGCGGCCATGTAGGCATCCTGCTCAGCCACCACCTTTGAAAAAACATTAAGCTGTGCGGCAAATTTCATGATCCGGACAACAATCCCTTTGTTCAGGTTCATGGAATTTTTTTCAGGCAACCCGGCAATGACCTTCCAAATGGAGATCTCTTCGGTAACAGCGGCGGTTTCAAGCTTTGCCACCGTGGTTTGCCCAATGCCCCGGGCCGGATAATTTATGATGCGCTTCATCGCTTCATTATCCCATGGATTCACAATAATCCGGAAGTAAGCCAGTAAATCCTTGATCTCTTTTCGTTGATAAAAACTGAGCCCCCCGTAGATCTTGTACGGAATGTTTCTTTTCCGCAACGCTTCCTCGAAAATCCTCGACTGGGCATTGGTTCGGTACAAAATCGCGAAATCCATGTTTTTATAATGATCGCGCAACCGGAACTGCTCAATTTCCCGGGCAACCAAAAATCCCTCCTCATTATCGGTTAATGCCGAAAGGACCCTGATATTGGCCCCGCTCTCCCGGGAGGAAAATACTTTTTTGGGGATTTGCCGCTTATTTTTGGAAATAATGCTGTTAGCCGCCTTCACAATGGTTTGAGTGGAGCGGTAATTTTGTTCGAGCTTAAAAATTTTATGGTTGGGATAATCCTTCTGAAAACTGAGGATATTCTCGATCCGGGCTCCCCGGAAGGAGTAAATGCTCTGGGCATCATCCCCTACCACGCAAAGGTTCTGGTGACGGGCAGCCAGATTTTTAACAATCAGGTACTGGGCATAATTGGTATCCTGGTACTCATCCACCAGGGCATAACCAAACCGTTGCTGGTATTTCTCAAGAATCTCCGGATGATCGCGGAAAAGCAGGTTGGTTTTCAGTAACAGGTCATCAAAATCCATCGCTCCCGACAGGAAGCACCTTTTAGCATACTCCTTATAAATTTCGGCAATGGCCGGCATCCTCCTGTTCTTGTCGGCCAGCCTTAATTCGGCATTATGAGTGTAAACGGCCGGGGATATCAAATTATTCTTTGCCATGGAGATCCGGGAGGCAACCACTCCGGGTCGATACACTTTGTCGTCGAGCCCCAGCCCTTTTATGACGGTCTTTATCAGATTTCTGCTGTCGGAGGCATCGAAAATGGTATAGTTGGAGGGATAGCCGGCCGCCTTATGCTCGATGCGCAGAATGCGTGAAAAAATGGAATGAAAAGTCCCCATCCAGAGGAGCCGGACGGTGTCTTCCCCCACAATCCCGGCAATCCGCGCTTTCATTTCGCGGGCTGCTTTGTTGGTAAAGGTCAGAGCCAGAATTGAAGCGGGATGCACTCCCCGCTGCAATAAATGAGCAATGCGGTAGGTCAGCACACGGGTCTTCCCTGAACCGGCCCCCGCAATAATGAGGGCCGGACCGTCGGTATGAACAACCGCTTCATATTGTGATCTGTTTAATTCTTTCAGATAATCCAATGGTCCCATTTTCATTTCAGATGACGCACACAAAAATAGAAGATGTTTTTTTCCTTTCGGCCTTTCTGCCGGCCAATTTTCAATAAATTTTTCCTTCCCCGGATATTGACAACGAATTTTTGATTTTTGGGATAAAAAAACAATTTAATAAAAATTATACGTTAATATTGTAGCTCAAAGTATCGCCGTTTTTATGAAACGAGCATAGCAAAATTTTGCACACAGGGGAATGTTTATTTGGCGAGTTCCATGTGTTACCATTAAAAATAAAAAATTAAAAACACATGAAAAAAAATGGTTTAATCTCCCTTTTGATTCTTTTCTTTTTATTCCTGAATGCCGCTACGCTCAGAGCCCAGCTTTCAGGGCCCGGAGCTGAGTCGACTGAGAATACCCAGTATCCGGCATTTCCGGATACCGATCCAATTTTTATCTTTTGTGCCCCTGGCGAATCGGATCAAGTGGCTGAATTGGAGGCAACCGCTCCTTCCACGGGAACAGGGCAGTTCCTGTGGGAAAGATACAATCCTGCCACGGCGTCCTTTGAATATTATGCGGAAGAAACAGATACCCCGCAATCAACCATCTCCGCGCTGGAGGACGGTTGTTACCGGGTTACCATTACCCAGGGGGAAGCAACGGTAACGGACAGGGCATGGGTTTTCAACAACTGGTACTCCGCCAATCCACGGGTAACGGATTCCGGCTGCACCTCATTTAAACTTTCGGGCGACTTCAGCGCCCCTGAAATGACCTATTACGACCTTGAGAATAACACGGGGATTACCCTTTCGCGCGAATTGTCCTTCGAATGGGAAGAAGAAGGGGCCCTGATTGCCGAGGTTCAGAATCCGCAAATCTACTCCCCCCCGGCAAAAGACACCGAATATGCTTTTCGGTTGAATGATCGCTTCGGATGTGCAGCCACCGGCCGGGTAACCTACGAATCGGTGGTTACCAAAGCCGCCTTCTCCGTTGACCCGCAGCAGGGAGAGGCTCCGTTAACTGTCCGTTTTGACAATAAATCCGAAAACGGGGACTATTTTAAATGGGCGCTTTATAAAGACCTGGACGTAATAAAACGGGAAACCGAAAACACCACCGGGCCTTACGACAGCATCATGATCGAGCCCATCAATGAAAACCCGGAGTACACCTACCAAAATTCGGGGACTTACGATGTCCGGCTTATTTCGACGAAACAGACGGACACCGGCGGGGAGGAACTTCTGACCTGCAGCGACACGGTTTACCTGGAGGGATATATTGATGTGGACACCTCCTTTGTAGCGGTGCCCAATGTCTTTACACCCAACGGGGATGGCACCAATGACCTCTTTGTCGTTAAATTCTGGTCCATGAAAAACCTTAAGATCTCCATTTTCAACCGGTGGGGGAACCGGATTCATTTCTGGGAGAGTGATAATGTCCGCGGATTTGAAGAGACCTATTCCGAAACCGTCTGGGATGGCCGGCTGGGGAGACGTTATGCGAGCCCCGGAGTATATTATTACGTCGTGGAAGGCCGGGGACGCGATGATCAAAAACGCCGGGCCAACGGATTCTTTCATTTGTTCCGGGATAAACAATGAGGCAGCGGCCGGGCGCATCACTCGATCCTTCCCCTGAAAAAAGCATTTAACAGGACCATCCCTTTATATATCCTGCGAATATTGCTACAAGTACACTCTAAATCAACCCATTAGAACGCCCTGCAAGGTTGCTCATTTTGTAAAGGAAGCGTGCCCCGACATTGGCATCCCACGGATCGTTCCCTGTCTCGCACAGATCAAATCCGATGATCCGGCGGCCGCTTTCCACCAACATTTTTAGTAAAAAAATAATTTCATAAAATCCGCTTCCCCCCGGAACGGGTGTACCCGTGCGGGGGCAAAGCTTGGGATCAAGGCCATCGACATCAAAACTGATATAAACGTCGCGGGGAAGTTGCTCAATAATCACCTGGCATTGCGTACGCCAGTTCGTTCCGCAAAAACGATTCGCTTTCAGCTGGTGATCATAAAAAACGGAGATCCGGTTTCCTTCGTTTTCGACCCTTTTCACCTCTTCCTGGCAGTAGTCACGAATGCCCACCTGCACCAACTTTTTCAAAGCACCTATTTTGAGGGCATTGAAAAAAACAGAAGCATGGGAATAGGCAAATCCCTCATACCGTTCCCGCAGATCAAAGTGGGCATCCAGCTGCAGGACGCCAAAAGCGTTGTATTTTTCGCCCAGGGCATTCATTAGTCCCAGCGGCACACTGTGGTCGCCCCCCACAATCCCTGCAATCTTTCCCTGGTCCAGTACTTTTTTCGAATGCCGGTAAACCCACTGATTCATCTGGCTGCACCCGGCATTGATCTCCCGGAGCATTTTTTGCATTGCGGGATCCTGCCCGGGGATGCCCCCCCTTTCCAGGAAATCGATTACACCGGCCGCCCGGGGGCGCAGTTGATCCCTTTGTTCCAAAACAGCCGCATCCGGAGGCAGCATATAAATTCCAAGTTCCCAGGCATTTTTCACATCCGGATCGTACAGGTCGAGTTGCAGGGAAGCCTCCCGAATGGCCCGGGGGCCAAACGCCGTTCCTTCCCCGGATGAAACCGTCACATCCCAGGGGACCGGGATTAAAATAACGCGAGCCGTTGTTTCATTGAACGGCAATCCGATAAAATTCCCGTTCCGGACACTCACTCCGCCAGGGTTAAAATCTTCGTTTTGCAATGGACTGTTCATTAAAATTTATTTAATTTGTCTTTGATATGGCAATGAAAACATTGATCGAAATTACCATCAATCATTCAATTACGGAAGTATTCGGAAGATAAATTTCAAAAACAGACAACATGAGTAAAGTATTAATCATTGGTGCAGGGGGTGTTGGCCGGGTAGTGGCTGCCAAATGTGCGGAAAATCCGGAGGTTTTTTCCGGCATTATGCTGGCCAGCAGAACCCTTTCAAAATGTGAAACCATTGCCCGGGAAGTGGGCCGGGGCAGGATCGAAACAGCCCGCGTCAATGCCGACCATGTGCCGGAAGTGGTCGACCTGATCCAACGGTTTCAACCCGGCATCGTGATCAATGTAGCCCTCCCCTACCAGGACCTGCCCATCATGGATGCCTGTCTTGAAACCGGCGTAAGTTACCTCGATACCGCCAATTATGAGCCCAGAGATGAAGCAAAATTTGAATACAGCTGGCAGTGGGCCTACCACGACCGGTTCAGGGAAAAAGGAATAACCGCTGTCCTGGGGTGCGGGTTTGACCCCGGGGTGACCAGCATCTTTACTGCATACGCGGCCAAACACCATTTTGATGAACTGCGGACCCTTGACATTGTGGACTGCAACGCAGGGGATCACGGAAAGGCCTTTGCCACCAATTTCAACCCGGAAATTAACATCCGGGAGATCACCCAAAAGGGCAAATACTGGGAGAGTGGGCAATGGGTGGAAACCGAGCCCCACCAAATAAAAAAGGTACTCCACTATCCCCGCATCGGACCCCGGGATTCTTACCTGATCTATCACGAAGAACTGGAATCGCTGGTAAAGCATTTCCCCTCCCTGAAGCGGGCTCGCTTCTGGATGACGTTCGGAGAAGAGTACCTCACCCACCTGCGCGTCATTCAAAACATCGGCATGGCACGGATAGATCCTGTAAAATACAAAGGGGTGGATGTGGTCCCGCTCGAATTCCTGAAATATGTTCTTCCCGATCCCGGAAAACTTGGGGAGAATTACGAAGGGGAAACCTCGATCGGCTGCCGGATAAAGGGAGTGAAGGATGGAAAAGAAAAAACCTACTACATCTGGAACAACTGCAACCACCGGAAGGCCTACGAAGAAACCGGCACCCAGGCCGTCTCCTATACCACCGGTGTTCCGGCTATGCTTGGAGCCCTGATGGTCCTTACCGGAAAATGGCAGGGGAAAGGGGTCTTCAATGTCGAACAGTTCGACCCCGACCCCTTTATGAGAAAGATCGGTGCTGTCGGCCTCCCCTGGAACGAAGAGGTAAACGGTGAACTCGAAATGGACTAAATCCTGTACAACAGTGGACTACACCAAAATTCCGTCCCCGGCCTACGTGTTGGATGAAAAACGGCTCCGGGCCAACCTGGAAATCCTCCACCGGGTGCAGAAAGAGGCAGGCATTCAGATCATTCCCGCATTCAAGGGCTTTGCCATGTGGAGCATTTTCCCGCTGGTACGGAAATACCTCCGGGGAGCAGCGGCCAGTTCCCTTTATGAAGCACGCCTCTGTTGGGAAGAGATGAAAAACCGGGCGCATGTCTATTCCCCGGCCTATTCTGATGCTGACTTTGATGAATTGCTGAACTACACCAGCCACCTCGTCTTTAACTCCTTTTCCCAGTACCGGCAATTTTTTTCCCGCACCCAAAAAGCAAATCATGCCGTTTCCTGTGGCATCCGGGTGAACCCGGAATATTCCGAAGTAAAAACCGGATTATACAACCCCGCCACAGCCGGTTCACGACTGGGCGTGGGAAGGAATGAATTTCCCCTGGAAATCCCGGAAGGAATCGAAGGCATTCATTTTCACGTGCTCTGTGAATCGGACTCCTACAGCCTGGAAAAAGTCCTGGATAACCTTGAAGCGGGTTTTGGCAAACACCTTCACCGGGTGAAATGGGTCAATATGGGAGGCGGCCATCTGATCACACGGAAAGGATATGATCTTCGGCACCTCATTGAACTTCTAAAAAAATTCAAATCGAAATACCACGTGGAAATCATTCTCGAACCGGGAAGTGCCATTGCCTGGGAGACCGGCGTGCTTGTTTCAACAGTGCAGGATGTGGTCGAACACAAAGGGATCAAAACCGCCATCCTCGATGTCTCATTTACCGCCCACATGCCCGATACGCTGGAAATGCCCTACCGTCCGGGAGTGAAAGGGGCGGGTGATCCGGGCCCGGAGAGTCCATACCTATACCGGCTCGGAGGAACCAGCTGCCTGGCCGGGGATTTCATGGAGGCCTATGCCTTCGAAAAACCCTTAAATCCCGGCGATAAAATTATCTTCGAAGATATGATCCACTATACCATGGTCAAAACAACGATGTTCAACGGGGTGAAACATCCCGCCATCACCGTGTGGACTGCGAACAATGAGCTGAAGATGGTCCGTTCCTTCGGATATGAAGATTTTAAAAGGCGATTGTCATGAGAGACAAAACGATCCATGGAGATCCGCTCAAAATCCAATAACCCCGGTTAATAAGATGTTCCGCCGCACAAGAGACAGTTATCAACAATTGTTAATAACCCTGGTTGAAATCCGGTGAATACAATACCGGCAAAATCATTGACACGCATTTGTTTTTGACCTACATTTGATCATACCAGGTAAGCCATAAAAGGCTGCTTTAAGAATGTGGAAACGGGGACAACTTCTTAGATGAGGCAATAACTGTTTCAGCCCAACCTTCGGGAAGGCACATTCAAAAAGCCGAAGTTTGAACCAGGTTGTCTGGAGCCACCGGTTCAGGCAATCAGAGTGAAGAGATCCAGACGTTCTTTCTTGATTGAGCTTTCAGGCAGTCGGTCTGCCCCAGGGCAGCAAGGCAAAAAAAAGACTCCGGTCTTTGAATGCCAGACTGCACAACATGGAACGGGCCCCCCGGGAAATGTTGATTGCAAACCGCACACTCCCAAAAAGAGTAGTAGCGCATGCACTGACAGGCACTTCGTCCGGGAAGGTATTCCGGAAAACCGAACGGACTACCCAAAAGATTTTGCCGTAGAAAGCAAAAACCGGAGGGTACAGGGCCACGCTTCCCCCCCAAAAAGGGCAAGCATGAGCCGGCCACAATAACCGTAGCCTGGCACCCGCGAAAACTTCGGTTCTCGGGGTGAATGGGAACTATCCGTAAAAGGGTGGTTCCCATTTTGGTTTTAATAAAGACTTACCAAAAAAAGACCTCCCAAAAGACGCCAAAAAAAAAGGAAATATAAAGAAACGGGATTTTAATACCAGGGGGTATAAAAAGAAACAAGGATGGGTTCAACAACCCATCCTTTTCTCATTAAACTAACTAACCTAACTAAACCTAAACTTATGAAAATAAACGTACCTCAAAAATAGGTGCCGAAGAATTATGCTGCAAAATTTTTGTGTTAAATAATGTTAAACAAAAAGTTAAATTAATGCAACACTCACTGGGGAATGAAGGTGTAATGAATGGTACCTCTCTGTAAGCCAGGAGCATCCGGATCCGTATTGAAGGAGGTCCGGAGCGCGGCCGCCCGGGCGTATAAAAAAATCTGTTCATCTTTGATAGCAGAATTATCCCGGGGTTGGGCCTCCACCACCTTTCCTTCCCGGTTAACGGCAATGTCCACAACCACTTTCCCTCCCCCCTGGGCCAGGTAAACCGGAATGGGCAGCCGCAGATGGTATCTGTTTTCCAGGTAATAGACAATATTGCTTTCCCCCGTATAAATGACATTTTTTATGGAATCGGGCTGCATGCCCTCGGTGGTTTCCACCGGCATTTCAATATCTTCCATGGCCACCGGTTCCTTGGAAAGCTGCTGGCGGACGTCACTGGCCAATTGCCGGGCAGCCTCCACCTCCTCGGTATAGGCTTCATCAAAAAATTCCTCACTTTCCATGATCTGTTTGGAAGCCACGTTCGACCGGCTGCTTTGAGTCTCAGCAAGTTCAGCCGAAGGCTCATTCGGCATGGATTCATCCTGCTGCTGCTCATCAGCTTCTTCGGGTTCGGGTTCCGTATACAATTCATCCGGAAATTCAATCAACAACACTTCCTCCTTTACCTTGCCTTTCATATCAACTTCAGCCAAAAGAAAGGCAGAAAAAAGAAGAATATGAAAGATCAGTGTGCCCATGACACCGTAAATATTTCTCTTGTATATTTCATGAAGCTTTCCCACGCAGCAAAATTATAAAATTTAAGTCGCATTCCTTCCTTTTTACCGTCACGAAGTCCCCACCTGCCCCGAAAACGGATGCATTGCCGGTTTTGTTGCCGGGAACACCCCTTTAACGAATTTTAACAACCTGAATTTGACTGTGGTTGGTTTAATTTCATTACTTTTCAGGACAAAAAATTTTGTCGGCAGAACATGAAACTCGCCATAAAAAATGCCCTCCCGGGTGTAAAAAAATGCTCATGGCTCGTTTCATTTAGAAGATGGAGGAGTACGAGCGGAAGACACAAGGGCACGGCAGCAATGATTATCTTTTTGTTATTAACGGCCTTCCGGGGAGTCGCCCAGGAAGCGAACACAGATTCCTTGTTGTTTCAGGCGGGACCTGACGAGAAATACGACCAATTTTATGACAGTTTGAAATACAAAGCCGGGAAAAATAAAATCACCAAACTTTTCTACGATTTTTTGATTTCCCCTCCCGGTTCGGGCACCGGCAAAGAATTCATTTCCAAAAATCATTACCGCAAATTCAAGGGAAAGGTTATTTCAGACATTACCATCAAGCCGCTGGATGTTTTCGGGCCGACACTCCGGGACACCAGCAGAAGAGCTCACAGCTGGATTGAAAAAACAGCCAATGCCATTCATACCAATTCCAATTTAAACACCATCCGGAAATTGCTTCTTTTTGAAGTGGGTGATTTCATCTCCCCCGAACAGTTATATGAAAATGAACGCATCATCCGGTCGCTTCCCTACATTCAGGATGTGCGCATTATTCTGGAACAGGATACGGTCTACGAAGGACTGGCAAAAGTGCACATTATTACAAAGGACCGCTTTTCCATCGGGGCCTCAGGGGGTGTCAACGGAGGCAAATCAGCCGCACTGGAAATCTACAACCAAAACATCTTCGGTGTGGGACACGAAATATCCCTGAATTTTGTCGGCAATCTGAAAACCCAGCCGTACACCGGACTGGAAACATTTTATAAGATAAACAACATCCGGGGAAAATTCATTGATATCGCTGCCGGTTATATGAATACCTACCTGAAAGAGGGATTTTCCTTTGTCCTCGAGAAACCATTCATAACCCCCTCCATGAAATGGGGATACGGGGCATCGGCCCTGCGCATGTTCCGGACCGACAGGATCTTTGAAAGCCGTCCCCTCGAAACGGCCCTGCCCCTGGACTATTCATTTTTCAGTGCCTGGGCAGGCCGGAGCTACCAGTTAAAACCCGGGCATTTAAAGAATTCACAATTGATTCTTTCTGGCGGGGTTTACCACCGGAGCTATTTTCAGCGGCCGGTCCCCGCCTCCCTGAATCACCAGTATTTCTCGAACCACACCTTTTACCTTGCCGGAATAACATTCACCCAGCGAAGGTACAAACAGGACAAACTTGTTTATAGTTACGGCGTTACGGAAGACATCCCGGAGGGGTTTAAAAATGAACTTGTCATCGGGTATGATGCCAATGAATTTGGCAACCGCCACTATGCCCACCTCTATTTTTCTAACGGAAATCTATTGCGGAAACGCCGGGGATACCTGTTTCTGGAAGGCGGCATCGGGGGCTATTTCAAGCAAAAACGGTATGAACAGGGCCTGATAACCGGAGGATTGAACTACATTTCGAGGCAGATCAATGCCGGTCAGAAGCGATCCCGTTTTTTTCTGCGCTCCCACTACATGCTCGGCATCCGCCGCTTCGATATCGAATCCCTTGATTTTAACCGGAATAATTTTATCCGTGGATTCTCAAGCAGGGAAGCTACCGGTAAACAGCGACTGAGCCTCGACATGGAATACGTCCTCTTTTTGCGGAAACAATTTTACAAATTCAATATGGCCGTTTTTAGTTTTGCTGATCTGGGCATCATCGGCTCCAATAAAAGGCTCATTTTTAACGAAAATTATTACAGCGGGATCGGACTGGGGGTCCGGCTGCACAACGAGCACCTGGCTTTTAAAACCCTGCGGTTGCGCCTCTCTTTCTACCCGTTCGCCCCTTCTGACATGAATTTCACCGGCTTTATCCTTGAAGAGCAAACCAAAAAAGATTTTTACAGCTTTCAGCCTGAAGCCCCGCACCCACTCCGGTTCGAATGACTTTTTCAATTCTATGCCCGCATCCCTTCATTGTTCGCCGGCCGGGGGCCGGAAAAAGAACCACTGAATAGGGCCGCAGTTATTTCCCGGGAGGGTGGGCATCATTTTTCCGGGCTGACCTCCAGGTGCAACGCGGCCCACTGAAGGTACTGTTCCCAGTCATAGTCGGTGATATCATGTCCCCCGCTGCGGATATGGTAGGCAACCGTATGTTGAACCGGTTGATTCAGCGGGGGCATTGCTTTTTCGGAAATTCCCTTTTTCCCGAACAACTCATATACGGGTGTGGCATGATAAGCAGCAAGGAACTCCCCACGCGGATCAGCCCACTGGTCTTCTTCGGCACTGGCAATATAAACCGGCCGGGGGGCTATGAGGGCGATCAGTTCATGCTGGTCGACCGGCAGGGCGTCTTCGTTTTGATTGTAATTCCGGAAATTTTTGCAAAACCAGTGGGGAAAAATGTTGTTGATGCGGCCCACGGTTTCGCCAAAACGGCGCTTCGAGAGTGCTGCGCCCCCACAGCCCGAATTATTGGAAATCACAGCCGCAAAACGCTGGTCCTGCGCCCCCGCCCACAGGGCTGTTTTTCCCAGCCGCGAATGTCCGAAAACAATTACTTTTTCAGCATCGATGTCCGCGTCTTTTTCGAAATAATCCATGGCCCGGCTCAGGCCCCAGGCCCAGGCACCAATGGAACCCCACTCATTGGCAGCAGGCCGCTGTTGCCCCTCGCTGTAGAAAAAAGGATGGATTCCGTCCGAAAAATCATCTTTATCGGGGTCAACTTCTCCATAATAGATCGTCGCCAGGCCAAAACCCGCATCAAGGATTTTTTCCACGGGCCAGCGATTGGTCCGCACACCCCGCGATTGTTCTGTCAGCTGATTATGGATGATGCCAAAGGAAGGATAGTTTCGGCTCCATGCCTCCGGGATCATCACATGCACATCCTCCGTGACCGTGTGGTTCCCAAAAAAATTGCACCCTACAAAAAGCGGAGCCTTTGGAAGATCCTTAGGCAGATAGATCAAAATGTTGAAATGCAGGGTCCGCCCCCCCTTTTTAAACACCACATCCACCTGCTTGCGGCGCGCTTTCCCCCCGAGGGCATCATTGCCCTGCTCCATGACATCAAAGGCAGCTACCTCAAGCTTCCCGGGAACTTCCCCGTAGACATTGGTCGAAAAAAAACGGAGCAATTCCGGACGCCCCTTTTTTAACCACCGCCGTTCGTTCCGGATTTTCCGACCCTTGAAAGTCCGCAGCGGATCGGGAAGTTCATATTCAGGGACTTTACTTTCATCGTAATTGGGTTCGAATTCTATCCTGAACTGACCAAACGAAAGCTGGGTACTAATAAGAAATGCTATGAAAAATACTATTTTTTTCATTAAAATAAAATTAAGTTTCGTGTTTGAATTTCAAT
>JAGYMR010000059.1 GCA_018400515.1 Tangfeifania sp. | reverse complement strand
TGTAATAATATTTTTTAATAAAGAGGGGGACCAGCGAAGTCATCCAACCGTGGCAATGGATCAGGTCGGGAGCCCATCGCAATTTTATCACAGTCTCCAAAACCCCCCGGGCAAAAAACAGGGCCCTTTCATCATTATCTGCAAATTCTTCCCCATGGGCATTCCTGATCACATGCTTGCGGTGAAAATAATCTTCGTTATCAATGAAATAAACTTGCATCCGGGCAGCCTGGATGGAGGCGACTTTAATAATCAGGGGATGATCCGTGTCATCAATAACCAGGTTCATTCCCGACAATCGGATCACTTCATGAAGTTGGTTCCGCCTCTCATTCACATTGCCATAACGGGGCATAAAAGTCCTGATCTCCCGTCCCCGCTCCTGAATTCCCTGTGGCAAATAACGGGCAGTTTCTGACATTTCACTTTCAGGAAGATACGGAGTAATTTCTTGCGAAATATAAAGGATTTTTTTCTTTTCCATTGACCATTAAGCGCGGTTTATAACAATGTGCAAAAGTAATAAAAATATCCAAAATATTCAACATCATCCCTTTTTCATGGTCAGGGGGATCAATGTAAGCCATCCATTTTGAATAAGGAACCATTAAATTTATTTACTTTGCATCCTAAAAGCGACAGCCCATGATGCTGGTTAAAACAAAAAGTGAGCTGCAGCAGCGGTTAAAAGAGCTCCGCAAAGGAGGAACGGTGGGTTTGGTACCCACCATGGGAGCTTTACACCAGGGACATTTGTCGCTGGTTGAAAAAGCGGTTGCACAAAATCACGGAGTGATCGTCACTATTTTTGTGAATCCCACTCAATTTAACGATGCCAAGGATTTAAACAGGTATCCCAGGAACCTGGAAGCCGACCTGAAAATACTCGAACCTACCGGCTGCCGGATTGTTTTTGCTCCCGATACAAAAGAGATGTACCCGGAACCCGATACACGGATTTTTCATTTCGGAGCTCTGGAAGAGGTGATGGAAGGGCGGCACCGTCCGGGACATTTTAACGGCGTGGCCCAGATCGTCAGCAAACTGTTTGAGCTGGTAAAACCCGACCGAGCTTATTTCGGGTTAAAAGACTTTCAGCAATTGGCGGTCATAAAAAAACTGACCGAAAAGTTGCAACTCCCGGTTGAAATAATTCCCTGCCCCATCATCCGGGAGGAAAACGGACTTGCCATGAGCTCCCGGAACGAGCTCCTCAGCCCCGATGGAAGAAAAAATGCCGCACTTATTTACAAAACACTGAAGGAGGCCAAAAACCTAACCGGGGAAAAATCCGTAAACGAGTTAAAAAAATGGGTGGCTGAAAGCCTTAATAAAAATCCGTGGCTTGAGGTGGAATATTTCGAAATTGTGGATGAGGATCACCTGATGCCCGTGAAAAGCTGGGAGGAAAAAACAAACAAAGTGGGGTGTATTGCTGTTTTCTGTGAAAAAATACGTTTAATCGATAATATTGTTCTGAACTAAAAATTCCGGTTATGCAGATTGAAATTTGTAAATCAAAAATACATAAAGTAACTGTAACAGAAGCCAACCTGCAATATGTGGGAAGCATTACCATTGACGAAGATTTGATGGACGCCGCCAATATCATTGAAAATGAGAAAGTCCAGGTGGTGAATATTAATAATGGAGAACGGCTGGAGACCTATGTGATCAAAGGGGAACGCGGCACGGGAACGATCTGCCTGAACGGGCCCGCCGCCCGGAAAGCTGCTGTGGGGGATGTGGTAATCATCATTTCCTATGCCGCCATGGATTTTGAAGAAGCAAAATCCTTTCAGCCTGCCATCATCTTTCCGGATCAGGAAACCAACCGGCTGGTATAAAAGGGATAAAGCAATTTCCGGAAAAAACCCGGAACATTTTCTTTTCACCGCACCACTAAAAAAAAATACGGCTTATTTCTTTCTGAATTTCGTGCCGGTCGGTGATGCAGGTTAGCTGATTCAGAAATACCTGCGAAAAAACCCCGAATTTTTCATGCGTTTATAAAAATTTTTTACTTTTGCAACACTTTTTTCGGACCATGAGCTGGATAACAACATATGACATCGCGTTTAAAGGTCTGAAGGAGGGCCTGCACAAGTTCGAATATGAGATTGGAACAAAGTTCTTTGAACATTTTGACCAGAGCATGGTGGATTCCGGCAACCTGAAAGCCGCGGTGGACCTGGAAAAAAGGAGCGGGTTCATCAAGTTGTATTTCGACATCCACGGATGGGTGGAACTCACCTGCGACCGTTGCCTTGAAAAGTACCGGCAACAGGTGAAAAACAAAGCTGAGATCTTTGTAAAATTTGGAGAGAACGACCGTGAAGACGATGACCAGGTCATTTGGATCTCACCGGAAGAATACCGGATCAACCTTGCTCAGTTAATTTATGAATACATCGTTTTAAGCATTCCGCTGAAGCACGTGCATCCTCCGGGAGAGAACGGAGCAAGCGGATGCAATAAAGCGATGATTGAACGGCTAAGTGAACATCAGCCCGGTACCGGAGAGAATTTCGCCGGGTTGGATCCCCGCTGGGAAAAATTGAAAAAATTAAGAAATAACAATTAAAATTAAAATACCATGGCACATCCTAAGAGTAAAACCTCGAAAACGAGGAGGAATAAAAGACGTACCCATTACAAGGCCGCATTGCCCACCCTTGCCACTTGTTCCAATTGTGGCGCAACGGTAAGGTACCACACGGTCTGTCCGGAATGTGGCTATTACAGGGGCAAGCAAGCCATTGAAAAAGAGATTGCAGTTTAAACCAGGTAAATCGCCTGGTTTTTTTTTGAAGCCTAAAAAAAATCGATGACAAAAATCAGGGCAGCCATTACCGGAGTCGGGGCATTTCTGCCCGATTACCGGCTAACCAACCATGAACTCAGTACCATGGTTGACACCTCTGATGAATGGATCATGCAGCGGATCGGGATCAAAGAGCGCCGCATTCTGAAAGAGAAAGGAAAAGGCACCAGTGACATGGGAGCCGAAGCCGTAAGGGATTTGCTGGAAAAAACAAACACATCTCCCGGGGAGATTGATCTGCTCATTTGTGCAACCATTACCCCGGACATGCCCTTCCCCGCAACCGCCAATATCATTGCCCATAAAACGGACATTCATAATGCCTGGAGTTTCGATATCAATGCGGCCTGTTCCGGATTCATTTTCACCCTGGCCACGGCTGCCCAGTTCATCGAATCGGGACGCTACCGCAAGGTTATTGTGGTGGCAGCGGATAAAATGTCGGCAATCACCAATTACAATGACCGGACAACCTGCCCCCTTTTTGGAGATGCCGGCACAGCTGTCCTGCTCGAACCCACCATCGAAGATGCCGGGATAATCGATTACATCCACCGGGTGGACGGGCTCGGGAGGCACCACCTGCACATCAAAGCTGGCGGATCTCTGAATCCCACCACCATTGAAACGGTACAAAACAACGAACACTTTGTTTACCAGGAGGGTCAGGCCGTTTTTAAAAATGCCGTGGCCTCCATGGCCGATGTGGCCGTGGAAATCATGGAAAAACACCGCCTGAAATCCAGGGATATCAACTGGCTGGTGCCGCACCAGGCAAATATGCGGATTATTGAAGCCACTGCCCGGCGCATGGGAATTGAGAAAGAAAAAGTAATGATTAATATCCAGAAATACGGCAATACCACCGCCGCCACCATCCCCCTCTGCCTCTACGATTACGAAAACCAACTCCGGAAAGGCGACAAAATTATCCTTGCGGCTTTTGGGGCCGGTTTTGCCTGGGGAAGCATCTATCTTAAGTGGGCCTACAATCCCTCTTAAATCTTTTTGGAAAAAATTCCGAAAAAAAACGGACACTTTGCAATTAGAATAAAAATATGTAATTTCATACTATTTAATTTGTCTGTTTTCAAAGGTATCGAATGGAACTCGCATTTATTTTAACGAATGAAACGAGCATGGCCCACTACTTTTTCAGAAATGGAATTGTAAACCATGCGTGTTCCATGAGTTTTCGCTGAAATTTTTTTAAATTAATGAATGAAATTTAGCATGGCAAAGCAAACAGCAAAATCCATTGGCGACTCCCAGGAACATACCATCAACATCATTAGTGAAAAGACCCTCATCAAGGGAGACATCAATGCCAGCGGGGATATCCGGATTGACGGGGAACTGGTTGGAAACATCAATGCCCAGGGACGGCTGGTGATTGGTCCAAAAGGGAAGGTGGATGGCGAGATCAAATGCAACATCGTTGAAATCTCGGGTTACATTAAAGGGAAAGTGGTGGCATCAGAGCTATTAACAATGAAATCAACCGCCAAAATTGAGGGTGACATCATCTCCGGAAAATTATCGGTTGAGCCCGGGTCGATCTTTACAGGCACTTGTTCAATGGAAGATTCGAGCATAAAAAATGAAGCGCCCAAACCGAAAGGACAAAAATAACTTTGACCCTTTTATTCGTTATTCGAGCCTGGGGTTCGAAATGATGGTTATGATAGCCCTCGGAACATTCCTGGGGTATAAAATAGATCAATGGATGCAAAATGAATTCAAGGGATTTACCCTGGGACTTATGGTCCTTGCGGCCATCGGATCTGTAATATATGCCATCCGGAAGCTGTTAAAATGAGCAAAGAACTGAAAAAATACATGCGGAACATTCTTCTCAGCACCTTGCTTTTGGCTGCGGCGGGCGGTGTTATTTTTACCCTCCTGGCTCCCGGAAAATATTTAACTATCCTTCCCTGGATGCTGGGATTTTTTGCCGTGGTAACCATCCTTACTTTCGCGTGCCAGCTCCGCCTGGCCAAAAAAAATAAGGCACTCTTTACCCGGTACAGCATGCTGGTATCCCTGTTCCGGCTGGTCGTTTATTCTTTGTTCGCCTTCATTTATCTGACAATCCAATCGGAGAAAGCGGTGGTTTTTATCATCTGCCTGGTCGCAATATACGTGGTTTTTACATATCTGGAGGTTTCGGAGATATCCCGCATTTCCCGGAAATATAGATAGAGCCTGTCTATATACCGGGAAAATGGAGCCCAGCCACAATCTTCAAAAGCAAGACTAAACCGGGAACAGGTGAAAAAAAAAATAATTTTGCACAAAAAATAGATTAGAGTAAAACTCCTTCCAACAGGAATATATGAATTAACCCTTCATTTTGCCCAACTGCATGGAAAAAACTTTTATTTTTGTAGTTGCTTGAAAAAGGACTGGAATATGCCAACATTTATCAAAGGTTTGCTTGCAACAATCATTGTTGCCACTTTGGGCACTTCACCGGCCGGGGCGCAGGACACCACCTCCTCCCCGGGCAGTCACCAGGCAGCGTCCCATGCAGAAGAAACCTTTGATGCCGGGGAATTCGTCATAGAACATGTACTCGATGCCTATGAATGGCACATTACCACCATCGACGGGAAACATTTCAGTGTTCCCCTTCCGGTCATCCTTTTCAGCAACCGTCCGGAGCTTCACGGGGGTAAGAAACTGCACATTTTCATGTCCTCCCGGTTTCACCACGGGCACAAAGATTTCCGGGGGTTCCGCATTTCCCAAAGTCCGGAAACAAAAGGAAAAATCGTTGAGCTGGACCAACAGGGGAACGAAGCAGGGCGGCCCGTTGACCTGTCCATTACCAAAACGGTTGCCGGCATTTTCGTTTCAGTGATCATTCTGTTTATCCTCCTTTTTTCCGCCGCGCGGAAAGCCAGGAAAAACCGGGGGAGAGCCCCTACCGGGGTTCAGAACCTCATTGAACCGGTCATTGTTTTTATCCGGGATGAGATTGCCAAACCCTCGATCGGGGAGGAAAAATATAAAAAATTCATGCCCCCGCTGCTTACCCTGTTCTTTTTCATCCTGTTAAACAACCTGCTGGGATTGATCCCCATATTTCCTTTCGGGGCCAACGTTACAGGGAATATTTCGGTGACAATGGTCCTGGCCCTTTTTACTTTTTTCGTTACCACTTTTACGGGAAACAAGCATTACTGGAAAGAAATTTTCAATCCGGACGTCCCTTTCTGGCTGAAATACCCCATTCCCCTGATGCCCCTGCTGGAGCTAACAGGTATGTTTACCAAACCTTTTGTGCTGATGATCCGGCTTTTTGCCAACATGCTGGCAGGGCACATGGTGGTGACCGTTTTTGTGAGCCTGATTTTTATTTTCAGCAGCCTGATGGGACCTGCGGCCGGTTATGGAGTGAGCCCCATCTCCATTATCTTCTCGGTTTTTATCATGCTGCTCGATGTATTGGTATCGTTTATACAAGCCTATGTTTTTACCCTGTTGTCGGCCATCTATTTTGGCATGGCCACAGCAGAAGACCATTAATATTCATTTTTTAAATTTAATGCTATGCTATCAGCTATTTTAAGTGTTTTGTTACAGTTAACCGAGTCTGCAGCCAGGGCAAACATGGCGGAACTTGGTGCGGCTTTTGGAGCAGCAATTACAGCCATCGGAGCCGGGGTCGGAATCGGCCGCATCGGCTCCAGTGCGATGGAAGCCATTGCCCGCCAGCCGGAAGCCAGCGGGGACATCCGTTCGAACATGATTGTTTCGGCCGCATTGATTGAAGGCGTATCCTTTTTTGCCGTGATCGTCTGTGCGCTCGTTCTTTTTGTGTAACAACTGCAGGGGGACCCCCGGGATTGCCGGGTGGTCAACCCCCGCTTTTTAAATTCCAAATGTAGGTTTTAATATTTCGATTATGGAACTGATTACTCCGAATGCAGGAACGATATTCTGGATGGTCATTATTTTTGGTGTGGTGGCATTCATTCTGAAAAAATTTGCCTGGAAGCCGATACTTGGAGCTCTTGATGAGCGGGAAGATTCCATTGAAAACGCGCTTGAACAAGCGCGGAAGGCCCGTGAGGAGGTGTCCGAAATGAAAGCCAAAAATGAAAAAATGATGGCTGAAGCACGGAAAGAAAAAGAGGCGATCCTGCATGAAGCGATGAAGCTTAAAGAAAACATCATTGCGGAAGCCAAAGAGAAAGCAGCGGCTGAAACCCGGCGAAACTTTGATCAGGCACGGCAGCAGATTGAAAATGAAAAGTCGAAGGCCATCAGCGAAATGAAGCGGCAGATGACCGAAGTTTCCCTGATGATCGCCGAGAAAGTAATCCGGAAAGAGATGGCCGACAATAAACAACAGCAGGAGATGGTCCGCCGGCTGGTCGACGAAATAGACCTGAATTGAGTATATGGACGAAAGCGCAATTACGGTAAGGTATGCAAAAGCCCTGTTTTCCCTGGCAAAGGAAAACCAATGGCTCTCTTCGCTGAAAGAAGACACGGCGTTGATATCCGCCGTTTGCAGTCAGTCGGATGATTTTAACATCCTGCTGAAAGACCCGGTCATTCACCCCTCCGAAAAGATCCGCCTGATAGGCCTCATTTTCAAAAAAAAGGTCCATAAAACCACCCTCGATTTTCTGACACTGGTAACGCGAAACAAACGTGAAACGTACATTCCTTCCATTTCACGGTATATACAGACGCTAATCCGGAAGGAAAAAAATATAAAAACAGTCGTCATTAGCACCGCACAGGAGCTGGACGAAAACCTCCTTCAAAAAATCCAAAAAATCCTCGAAAAAGAACTGAAAGCCACCGTTGAATTGTCGCAGAAAGTAAATCCCGAGATCATCGGGGGCCTCATTCTGCGCATAGACAATCAGCAATACGATGCCAGTGTCAGCACCCAACTGGAAAAATTAAAAAAAACATTGCTTAATCATTGATAACAAAAGAAATTCAAAAGGCAAACAAACAGGAACAATGACAAACATAAAACCCGCTGAAATATCTGAAATACTCAAGAGACAACTGGAAAGCTTCCGAACAGGAGCGGATCTGGAGGAGGTAGGAACCGTTCTTCAGGTAGGTGACGGAATTGCCCGTATCTATGGACTTTCAAATGTTGAATCGAACGAAATGATTGAATTTGAAAGTGGAGTGAAAGGCATTGTGCTGAACCTTGAGGAGGATAATGTTGGCGCCGTGCTTTTGGGCGCCTCCGAAAAAATTAAAGAGGGAGACACGGTAAAGCGGATGAACCGGATTGCTTCGATCCGGGTGGGAGAATCATTGGTTGGCCGGGTGATCAACACCATCGGGGAGCCCATGGACGGGAAAGGACCGCTTACGGGTGACCTGCTGGAGCTGCCCCTGGAGCGAAAAGCCCCGGGTGTTATTTACCGGCAACCGGTGAAACAACCCCTGCAAACAGGATTAAAGGCCATCGACTCCATGATACCGATCGGGCGCGGCCAGCGCGAATTGATCATTGGCGACCGCCAAACGGGAAAAACTGCTGTAGCCATTGACACCATTATCAATCAACGCGAAAATTTTGAGAACGGGGAACCGGTTTACTGTATATACGTTGCCATTGGCCAGAAGGGATCCACGGTTTCCAACATTGCCTCCACCCTTGAAAAATACGGGGCCATGGATTACACCATCATTATTGCCTCCACGGCCTCCGACCCGGCAGCTTTGCAGTTTTACGCCCCCTATGCGGGAATGGCCGTTGGGGAATATTTCCGGGACACCGGGCACGATGCACTCATTATTCTGGACGACCTTTCCAAACAGGCGGTCTCCTACAGGGAAGTATCGCTTCTGTTGCGCCGGCCACCGGGACGGGAGGCTTACCCGGGCGACGTTTTTTACCTGCACTCCCGGTTGCTCGAACGGGCAGCGAAAATCATCGAATCAGATGTCATTGCCCGTCAAATGAATGATCTTCCCGAAGAATTAAAAGAAAAGGTCAAAGGAGGGGGTTCGCTCACGGCCCTTCCAATCATTGAGACCCAGGCGGGGGATGTCTCTGCCTACATCCCGACCAATGTGATCTCTATTACGGACGGACAGATATTTCTCGAGTCGAACCTTTTCAATTCCGGATTCCGTCCGGCCATTAACGTGGGGATCTCCGTTTCGCGTGTGGGAGGTAATGCCCAGATCAAATCGATGAAAAAAATGGCCGGAACCCTGAAACTCGACCAGGCTCAATACCGGGAGCTGGAAGCTTTCGCCAAGTTTGGCTCCGAACTCGACGCCGCTACCATGCGGGTACTCAATAAAGGGCAAAAAAACATGGAGCTCCTGAAGCAGAAACAATATGCCCCGATGAAGGTCGAAAAACAGATCGCTTTAATTTACTGCGGTGTCAATGAATTGCTAAAGAAAGTTCCCGTCGAAAAAATAAAGGAATTTGAAAAAGATTTTCTTGAATTAATGGAAATGGAACACCGCGATGTTCTGGATGAACTGAGAAAGGGCAACTTGTCCGATGAGGAGGAGAAATGTATCCGGAGTGTGGCTTCGGAAGTTGCCGGGAGATTTAACCAAAAAGAGAAATAATGGCCGGCTTAAAGGAAATAAGGAACCGCATTGCATCGGTAAAAACCACCCGCCAGGTGACCAGTGCCATGAAAATGGTTTCCGCAGCGAAGCTTAAAAAAGCACAGGATGCCATTTTACAGATCCGGCCTTATGCTGATAAACTGCACCAGATCCTGGTTTCCCTTGGTTCCAGCCTCGGAGAAACGGACAACTCCATCTATACAAAGGAGCGGTATCCCGAAAAAGTTTTAATCGTATTGATTACTTCCAACCGCGGCCTTTGCGGAGGATTTAACATGAATATCTCAAAAAAAGCGGCAGCGCATGTAGAGACCCAATACAACATGCAAAACCAGCACGACCATGTTGAATTTTTATGCATCGGCAAACAGGGAGAGCGCCAGCTCAAACTGCAGGGAATGAAGGTAATTGACGCCAAAAGCGAACTGTTCAACAACCTCGATTTTGATCATGTCGGTGAACTGGCTACAGCCATTATGAATTCCTTTGCTAAGGGTGACTATGACCGGGTGGATATTGTATATAACCAATTCCGCAATGCAGCCGTTCAAATCAATACGGTGGAACAATTCCTCCCTGTTGAAATGGAAAAGGCAGAAAATTCCGAAAGGTTCATTGATTACATTTTTGAACCATCAAAGGAGTATATTATCCGGGAACTCATACCACGCTCTCTGAGAATCCAGTTTTACAAGGCATTGCTTGACTCCCATGCAGCGGAACACGGAGCCCGGATGACCGCCATGCACCAGGCCACCGACAATGCCACGGAACTTCTGAAAGATTTGTCTTTGCAATACAATAAAGAACGCCAGGCTTCCATCACCAATGAAATTCTGGAAATCGTCAGCGGGGCTGAAGCCCTCAGCAATTAACGCATCCTTTTGCCGGAAGGATGGCTTTCAAGATACCGGTTCCAGCTATTTCTTCCGGATCACAAGAATCAAATTGGTGGCTGCCTGAAAGCCATATTCCATGGCCTTCCCGCGGAACTCCTCAATTTGGGGCTGAAGCGTATCATATTCGGGCCTGCCTTTGATCTTTTCCAGCATCTTTCTCATATTTTCCACCCGTTCTTCAAGGCTTTTCGGATCCGCTACAAAATTGGCGTTACTCCTTTGCTCAAAGAAAAACTGCGGCGACAGATCTGCCATTTTCAGCATTTGCAGGATGGCAGCTTTGGTAAAGGTCTTCCGGTGAAATTTCCCCTGCAGACGGTCCACCCGGCTGCGAAAATGGTGATAAATCTTATGAACTTCCTGTGCCGGATTTAAATTGTCGCTGATGGTTTCATTGATGATGATAAAGCCTCCCGGTTTCACCACCCGCTTCATCTCTTTCAGCCCTTTTTTCACTCCCGGAAGGTGATGAAGGGCCATTGAAATACTGACCAGATCAAATGTATTGTCACCAAAACCGATGTCCTCCGCTTCCATTTCACGAAAGGCAACACCCGGGAAATTCTGCCGGGCAGTCTGCAGAGATTCCGGATCGGGATCGATCCCGGTAATGTTGGCTCCGGGGAAAGTTTTCAGCAAAACCGGCAGAAATCCCCCCTTTCCGGTACCGACATCCAGAATGCGTTGGATTTCAATGTCCTTAAAATAACTGACCAGTGGTTCCATGCCTTTGGAGTTCCAATTTTTTCAATGATTTTCAACTATTCACAAAGGAGTGCAAATGTATAAAAAACCCGGCGAATCAGGGATGTTCCCGGACTAAATCAGCAAAAGCAGGGCCGACAGGGCGGTAACGGCAATAACAAAGGCCCGGTAGGTGCTGTCGGGGATCTTTTTTACCAGCCAGATACCCAAAAAAGCTCCGGCAGCAATTCCCGGGAAAAGGACCAGGTCGAGCTTCAGGGTTTGCCAGTCGATGGTCTCCCAGACAAAAATGTGCAACGGAAATTTTGAAAGGTTAATAATGAGAAAAAACCAGGCTGTTGTTCCGATAAACCGGTTTTTGGGAAGGTGCATGGCCAGTAAATAGATGGCAAATATCGGGCCGGCCACATTTCCGATCATAGTAGCAAATCCCCCCAATACACCCATCACTGCAGCGAACCAGCGGGTATCCGGAAAAAATTGCTGCTTTTTTTGCCGGTCTTTCCACAGCATCAACCCGATGCAGATAAACACCATGATGGCAATCAGGTTCTTGAACCAGGCATCATTGATTACTTCTCCCACCCACAGGGCAATTCCAATCCCAGCAAAAGCCCAGGGCAACAATTTCCACAAATAGTTCCATTGAGCATGGCGGTGGTAATATCCCACCCCAAACCAGTCAGCCATCATTAAAACAGGTAAAAGAATGCCCGTAGAGGCTTTTCCCCCGAAAATAAGGGCAAGGGTGGGAACAACGAACATGGAAACTCCCGGAACCCCCACCTTCGAAAGGCCTATGAGCATGGCACAGAAAAACAGCAATAACCATTGCAGAAGCGAAAAATCCATCATCCGGCAAAAATAAAAAAATACTCGCTTTCTTTGCTGTGCCGGCCTTTTAAAAAATTTGATCTATGAAAGTGAAAGAACTGTTCTTTCAGGGGAAGGAGGAGAACCTGTGAAGGGAGCTCACCTTAAAACATCCAGCTTCCGGGGCTTCCGGAGAATTCAAAATATTTTATCTTCCAGATCGTTGAGCTCCGCTTCATTGATCTCCCCGAACCAGTTGCCCAGTCTTTGCCGGGCCTTCTCCCGGATCTCCGGGGTAATGTTTGACGAAATCTGGGAAAGAGCAAAAAGAAGCACCCCCAAATCATCGGTATACCCAATGAGGGGTGTTAGGTCAAATATAGCATCTGTTGGAACAATAAAATACCCCAGGGCGGCTGCGATCGAGAATTTTGTTTTCACACTCACCTGGCTATCCCGCATCACATAATACAGGAGTAAAACAGCATAAACCACTGTGGCGCCGGCAGTTTTTGAAAATTGCCCCAGTTTTTTCCAAAGGGATGCTTCGGAATAATTTTTTGAATATAAGTTGTCTATCATCCTTTGCCTTTCAAAAAATTAAGCTTGAAAGATACCGTTCCTTTCCGCTTTAAGGTAAAAAAATTTATGTCCTCCTGAAAAATCATCCAAATTTAAAACGAATATTTTAAAAATCATTGCAGCTTCGATCCCCAATAAGGAGCAGTGAAAACATTTCCCTCAAAAAACAAACTGCTCCGATGCCAGCATCGGAGCAGAAAGTCAAAAAATTTTCAAATAAAACGGGTAACAAAAGAAGATTTTTCAGCACTCCTAATCTTCCTCTCCGGAAGGATTCGGGGCCGGATTATTTTGGTCCCAGGGGCAACGATATCCCCATCCATAACCGGCAA
>JAGYMR010000058.1 GCA_018400515.1 Tangfeifania sp. | reverse complement strand
CCCAGGAGAGTTCCCCCTGCCGGGAGTTCAGGATCAGATAAGCCGGTTCCTCTTTTGTGAACCGGATATCGTACATGGCCGATTGACGGGAACAGCCGAAATCAATTTCGGTCTGTTGTTCGTCCAGGTAAACCGCATAGGAATAGGGAGTCACTTTTTCCCGGTCGTAGTGGTAGCGGATCACAGGTTTTATCCTGTTTTCCGGTCCCTGAAAAGGACTCAGGGCAAAGGCTGAACCCCGGCGGTGACCGGTGACCACCACGGGCAATCCGTTTAGCAGATCCCCGGTAAAATCCCCCCGGTTGGGATAAACCCTTAACATACTGTTGGGGAGATGAGTGGTGGGATAGGTAGGTACAAGCAAATGGCTGATATTTCCCATATAGGGATTCACATAATCAACCGGTTCCGTTGGGGATCTTTTCTGAATGGTACACCCTGTACTCAGGAGGATCCATCCGGCAATGATCACAAAAATTTTAAAATGGCTCATGGCTTAATGGTTTCCGTCATTAAACGTTTTGTTATAAAGGTTCTCATGTTTATCGAAACAGGCCACTGCCTGAATGACCGCCTTGTCATTTTCCACAGTGACCGGTTTGTCCGAAACATAATTCCGCATCCGGCTCCCGAAAATGGAGACGGTCAGTTTTTTATCGCCCCGGACCAAAAGGAAGTCCCACGATTGGTTCTCGGGCACGGTCGTCAGGGCATTATTGCCCCCTGAAAAAGCCTCCACATTTGTCAGGGCCGTGTGTCCCTGCCCTTCAATAATGATGGGATGAATATCCTCAACTGGTTCACCGGTATTGGCAATGATGGAGCCCTGGGCAATTTGCCAGTTCCTGTTTTTCGTGTTGTTTCCGCGTTTCAGGATTCCAACGGCCACACAGTCGAAATTAAAATTGGTCAGTTGTCCGTAGGATTCCCCGTCCAGAAGGATCCCTCCGTAGGTTCCGAAGGTAAAAAGATCCATCAGCTGGGCATTATCGGTATGATTAATGGTATAAGCATAGGTTTTTTTGGCGATCACGGCGTCGACGATCTCCCGGCTGTTCTGTCCCCCGATAAACCGTTGTATCGCAGGGTTCACATGGCAGTGAAGAATCCGGGGAACATCATAGCAGTAATCCATCCGGATAAATTCCCCACTCAGCGGATAGCCGTAGCAATGTTCAAACGTCATCAGTTCGCAAGCATTTCCACGGTTGGCATTAAAATCCATGGCCAGGTACTCACCGTAAAAGGTCAGGCAGGATAAGTAAACCCCTTGTGTTCGACTGGTTTTGGAAGTCTGGATCGTAGCCGGATAAGGAATGATGGCATCCGGATCGGTGGTGGTTTGTTCGGAATACCAAAACTGGATGCCTTTGATCTGGGTCCCGGTAGACACTGTAATAAAAACGTTTTCCTTGTCTGTAATCTCAAAAACACTTCCCACCGGTTGCTTTTTTTCAGGATGAACCGTTCCGCGGGGCGTTGGACCATGAACACCCACCAGCGAAACATTTTCTTTGAGGATAAGGCCTCCATCGACAGGGTAAGGTTCATCCGACGGTTCAACGAACAATGCTGCACCGAGCCCGGAAGCCCAGTCAATGGCCTTTTGCAGATTCTCTTTGTTCACTTCAGCCGTGTTCCCGGGCTTAACATCAAATTCCTGAATACTAACCAGCTCTTTTGCCTGTGTTGCCATGACTGCAAACAGCCCGATTAACAGCGTAATAAAAGAATGTTTCATAATCTTTGTTTTATTAGTTATCTTATCAAAATGGTTATCAATATGTAAAAGACGGACACTTCCCTCCGCAGGGATTCGATCTGTTAAAATCTATTGGCGCCGCTGGAGCGGATTCTTAATCCGCCCCGGACTGCAATTTTAAACCTGTTTTCGCCCATCCGTCCGGAGGCGGATGCAATCCGTTTTCGTCCGCAAGGAATCCGTACGGGTACACAGCCGGATTCCCTGTTCAAGGTTAATCTACATCCGGCTGGCTGTTTTTTTCGATTTTTTTAACCTGTTCCATCCAGTAATCCCAGTTATCATCCACCACGCTCATGACCCTTTTCGGGGTCCAGTCATCATTATACAAACTGAAATTACTGCTGGTGCTGTTTCCCACATTGACAAATTCCCATCCGAAGCGGGTTCCCTGCTGAAGTGTGTTCATCAGGATCTTCCGGAGGGTGGCTTCATCATACCGGACAAAGTCGCTCCCGTTAAAAGTCATATGTTCGGTTACCGCCCAGTCCCGGTTGGTGGCATTCATCACCCGGTAAACCCGGTCGTAGGCTTTCTGATTGGGTGAATTGTCCGGGAAATACCAGCTCCAGTTGACCTGGATAATATCAGGGGAAGTTAAATGTGTCAGAAATTCGATGGGATCACCGTTTCTCCGGATGGTTGTATTCTCCGCGGCATCCAGAAAATCCACGGCCACATAGGCATCTTTTCCTGCAATATCCCGGTAAGCTTCGGCATCTTCGTTCACCCATTCCGCCAGGAATTGCGCCCGGAATTTATTCCATGTTTCATTCCGGACAAAGGATTCAGGCACCGGATACGATGCAGGAAATGCGGACGCCTCGTCTGTGATATCGTTGGCTGCCCGCCATTTTGCATACGCATTTTTGGCGTGGCTGCTGTAACAGATGTTGATTGCTCCCATGTACTGGGGTTCTACCGTGGTTTCAAAGTAAAGAATTTTATCGATATCGATCCCCCGGGCCATATTCCGGATGAAGTTATGGACGGTTTCCCGGTATCCCTGGTGATAGATCGAAATCACATCGTTATTGAATCCGTATTCGGTATCGGTAACCCGCTTGCCTTTATCATTAATACAATAGGCATCCGGATACCGTTCCCAGAATCCTTCGGGGATCTGGCCGCCACCCACCGCGTAAGTTTCAACGGAAAGGCACGGATACATGCCTCTGGTGTAAACCGCATTGATGAGCTTATTGAGTGGATCGAGCGAAACATCGGGATCTCCGTCGCCATCAAAATCAAAATGGTGCCAGTAGCAGTTCATCTCAATGACCCGGTAATGTTTTGCTTTCAGAATGTCCAGATCTCCAATTAACCGGTCAACAGCCTCGCTATTAGAGAAATTGATCAGCGGTTTTCCGATTTTCAGAAACTGCCATTCCCCGTCCAGATAAAACTTTCCGTTTTCAATTTTCCAGCGTTCATGATCCACCACCGGTTGTTGAACCCTCTTTTCTTCCGGTTGTTTTTTGTTTTTACATCCCTGAAGGGTGCTCAACGAAAAAAGAAGCGGTGTTGTGGCCAGCAGGAGAAGCTTAAAAAAAAATTTTTTTCGCATAGCAAAGAAAATTTAGTGAATTTATGTAAAAAAAGCAACAAAAGCGTGTTTTTTTTGCCGTACCAGCCACTGGATTCAGCTACCGTCATAAAATACTGCATTCCGATTTTTCCAACCTTCCCGTTACTGATCCTTTTCGCCGGCAACCGGACAGTTATTATCCGCGAAAACTAAAAACCGGCCGTTTTTCCGTTGCAGGGCCAAGGGACTCATGCAACGTATGAAAAGTCCGGTGATTCCGGCTTTGGTAAGGGCATGATCCCCGGATAACGTCCTGTTTACCGGGGAAAACTCCGGAACCCCCGGAAGGAAGAACGGGTAAATCCCGGGTTTTCAGGAAACCAGCTCAAGGCATTTCAGCCAGAAATTGTTGTACTGTTTCCAGTAAACAAAGTTCAGTCCCCAGTGGGGAGCAGGATCGGAGGTATAAGCCAGCACTTTCCCCTTGCCAACCTGCCGTACGGCAACCAGCGGATGGCCGGTCTCTTTCACACGCATCAGCACTTGTCCCTCCGGCACCGGAAGGGTCTCATTATACCCCAGGATGGGTGGAAAATCTTCAAACGGTTTATTGAAATGGGCGGCCCCCTCTTCGGTGATCTCCGGGTAGTACCCTTCGGTGCTTTCCACCAGGTCTTCGGTCGCCAGGCATTTTACCGGCAGGATATCGCGAAGGGGTGTTCGTCCCCATCCCCCTTTGCCGACTTCGCCAGTGAATGAGTACCAGCCACCAAGCATCATCAGCCCTTTTCCCGACCGGACCGCTTCCATGGTTAACCGGGTCCGGTCGGGAAAAGTGATAATCCGTTTGCCGAACTCCTCTTTATCGAAAAAATCGGGAGCCAGCTGAAATAGTTTCCCTTCCACATCGCTGAAGACGATCACATCATAGTCGCTCAGGATCTGTTCATACTTTCCCGGGGGAAGTTTATAAAAATCCCAGGAGGGTACTGAATCGACCTGGTGTTCTCCCGTCGATTCCAGGGCATTTTTCAGCCAGGTGCCATAATTAAAAATTTCAAGTCCTTTCTGGGCATTCTGAAAAGGTGATTCAGCAAATGATGGTCCCATCAGAACCGCCCAGTCGCCAACGTAATAGATTTTTGCCATAACAGTGTCATTTTTATTTAAATCAGGATCATTTCAAAAAATTTGCGCTCCGGAAGTGCCTGCCTCCACAAGGAGGCCTTCCGGGGCTGCCGCCGTCCGGCAAAACGATCAAAACATCCCCGCCGGAGGTATGAACCGAATCAACTTCCTTCCCTGAAGAAACCGGGCAGAGGTCCCCGGGCACCCCTTCCGGCAGGGGCCTGTTAAAAATATTTTATGCCGGGATCCCGGGCGGTCCCGGTTCATAGTGCTGATATTTCCGGGTCGCTCAGAAACAGGCCGTTACAAATCCCTCTTCTTTTGAATAAATGCGATGACCGTATCCTTGACTGAAGCGGGAAATGTTCCCGGTACGCCGTACCAGAAAAAGGAGTCATACCCCTCATAATTTTTCATTTCAATGTGCTTTCCGGTGGGCAGATAGCTGGAGACATCATTGGTAAAACCGGCCACAGAAACCATCTGATCCGGCCATAATTTTTTTACTTCCAGGCTGTATTCCGAGGTGGTTTCCCTTGAAAAACCGGTCAGTTTCCAGTTTCCTATATTGATTGTCTGAAAGTAAACCGGCAAAGCGGAGGGAATGTTATTTTCCGCATAACCTTCCAGCACGCTTTCACACCAGATGAGATTCCTTTCCGCGATCATTCCGCCGGGTGAATTCAGGCTCTGCTCTTTAAGTTGAACCACCGCTTCTTTGGGGATTTTCTCTAAGGGAACATGGATGGTATCCAAAGAGAAGGAAACCGGACCACTGATTTTGTTCATTGAACGGTGAATGACAGCCAGGACTTTGCCGGCCAGTTTTTTTCCCGTTAAGTATTCATCATTATCCGCGGGATTAATGTCACCCGCTGCTCCCTGCAGGAAGAGGGCATTGGATGTTCCGGTCCTTTGTTCGACCAATTGCCGGGCGACGCCGGGAAAATTGGCGGAAAGGGTGAAATGGAATTTTCCGGACGTGCTGTGAACGGGATGGCAGGCCGCCATAAAGAGGTAGTTTGCTTTTCCGGAATCCACAAACTCCACCTTAATGACGTCCACATCGCTGTCATATAATTCCGGATGATCCGGCAGGCTCCGGTTAAATCCGATATCCGTGGTTTCCCTTCCGAAGAACAAACGGGCAGGCTGCATATTTTCGATGGCCCGACCGGCGGTCCGCAGGATTTTTTTCTTCACCAACCGGAGGTAGTTGCTGTCGGGCTGTTGATTAAAATCCTGCCAGGTGGGCCAGGCTTGAGTAACCGGGGCGAAATGCGTATGCGATACATTGATTAATACAGCCTCGGGAGGAATTCCGGTTTGCTGGAATATTTCCTCTTTAATGCGGCGGGTAAAACTGCCGTTGATCCCCACAAGGTCCAAAGCGATAATAAGAACGGTACCGGGATCATTGCTGACGGCCAGGGCACGTACCGAGAGATCTCCTTTGCTGCGATGCTCTCCTTCGAACAGGACATGATCCCGGTCGGCCCCATACAAAGCCCCACCGGCAATGGCCAAATGGCGGATATCCTCGTTGATGGTCACACCGTTTTTCCAGGCGGCTTTTATCCATTGATTCCTTCGTTTGATGCCCCAGCGGTAAATGGTTCCGTCGTTTGTTAATGCATAAATACCGGAAGGGCTGGTGGCAAGATCAATGACTCCGTTCAGCCGGAGGGAACGGATCTCCTGAAGCTTAATATTGCCGGCGGATATACGGCCCTTCCAGAATGTACCATCCGGGCTTGCCAGAAAGAATTCGTCATCTTTTGCCGTTATCGCTGCCACCGGCTGATGAATGATTCCTTTTTCCTTCCACTGAATTTCTTTTGGATCCATCCGGGCCATCAATAAGTGGCCCTCCCCGTCAATGGCAAAGAGGTGGTCGTTTGAGCCGGCCAAAAATTTCAGATGAGCGGCGGATCCGGTCTGTTCCCATTCCGGAATATTTCCGGAGGGATTCGGCCTGGCGCAGAAAATGCGCCCATTGCTGAGCAGGCAGAGGTGGCCGGCAGTACCTGCAAGGGCCGTCACAGGCGTTAAACGGTCTTTCCGGATCCACTGGAGGGAAAAACGCCCCTCCCAGGGGGCCGCATATCCTCCAAGCGACAAAGCGATCAGTTTTTGGGGGGGCTCGATGCTTTCCATGGAGAGCCCGGCCTGATAAATCTGCTGTGAACGGGCCGGCCCGGAAAGAATGATCAGCAGCAGCAGCAAAAAATCAGCTTTTGGCAATTTCCGCAGCATTCTTTGAAATTTTATGGATGGCCTGAGCGATCTGTTCCATATTTGTTTTCGTCCCCAGCAGCATTGTCTGAAAGAACCAGACCGCCTCGGCAGTGCATAATTTGTCATTTTCGGGGCAGGCGATCCGTTCCAGCCAGTTTTTCATGGTTTTTTCCCCGTAAATCTTCAGGTAGTGCCTGTTTTTTGCCAGGTTGGTCACATAAGCATCGCGGGTTAAGGGGCCATAGCCCGGGGAACAGGGAACTCCTTCGGCATGGAGTGCTTCGAGAAATTTTGACCGGTCCATGCCCGAAAATTTCTCTTTATCGAAACGGAACATATAGAGGTGGTAAGCACTCCGGGTAACCCCTTCGTAAAGTTTGGCCGGCTCAATTCCCGGGATCTCTTTTAACATGGAGGAGAGATAGGCGGCATTTTCAGATCTTTTCTCCGCCTGGTCAGCAAGCCTTGTCATCTGCGCCAGCAAGATACCGGCCTGAAATTCGGTAATGCGCAAATTGGATCCCCTTGTTCCGGATCCGGGCGCAATGCTGGCTGCATTGGCCGACTGTCCCTGGTGGTGAAAGCTCCAGCACTTTTGCAAAAAGTCCTCATTGTCGGTAAGGATGGCTCCTCCCTCTCCGGAGTTGAGGTTTTTGGTTGCCTGGAAGCTGTATGCTCCTGCCAGTCCCCATTTCCCCACACTTGTCCCCCTCCATTCGGCCAGGTGTGCCTGGCAGGCGTCTTCCAGGACAGGGATCTTATGTTTTTCGGACACCTCCATAAGGAGATCCAGGTCGGCGGGTGATCCGCCAATATGTACCGGCATAATGGCCCTGGTCCGTTCCGTGATGGCGGCTTCAACCTTACGTGCATCGATCTGAAAACTTTCGGGATCGGTATCCACAAATACGGGCAGTGCAAAATGCAGGGGAACAACGTTATAGGTAGCAATGAAGGTATAGGGGGGAATGATCACTTCATCGCCCGGTCCTATGTCAAGGGCACCAAGCATGGCATACAGCGCAGCCGTTCCACTGGAAGTCCCCAGGACATGCCGGGCCCCGGACATCTTTTGAAGTTCTTCCTCAAACCTTGAAGCCGTTTGACTGCCCAGCCGGCACCAGGCACCGCTGTTCAGAACGTTCAGCAACTCGGTTTCTTCAACCTTCCCGATTACCGGCCATTCGGGCCATTTCCCCGTAAATGTTGCGGGACCGCCCAGAATGGCAGGTTTTTGGGACGCAGGATTTTTACCAACGGCCAGGGAAGGTATACCTGCAGCTATCCCGATCCCTGCCAAAGTGGTGGTGTTAATGAAATTCCGACGGTTTAATTTGTTTTTCATTGGTGAATCCGCTATTTTTTTTGAGTTTTTTTTCCGCTAAAATTCCGGCATCCTTAACCGGCATATCCCCCGGAAGGTAAAAAGCCCGCCCCCCGGCGGAAGTCACAGGAGTAGTAACGGTTATTTTCTCAAAAATACAAAAAATGCGGATATTGCCTGAACAACTAAATCCGTTTTTTCTTTGATTGTCCGGGAAAAGCAGCTCTCCTCCCTCCGGTCGCATAAGTCTGTTCCATTTCTGCGAAAAGAAGGTGATCGCCCCCGGATATTCTTATGATGCTATTTTACAGAAAACAACTGGTTTTTTATTGCTTTAATGGCTGTCGGTGACTGGGCCTCAAGATAATTCCAGCGGCATTCAATGGACATTCTTCCCGTGTAGCCGGCATTTTTCAAGGCCCGGAAATAGGGGGAGAAATCCTCCCCATGGGTGCCGGGAGCAGCTCTTCCTTCTTTTTCAGCGATGTGGGTATGGTAGATCAGGTGACCGTATTTTTCAAGGCTTTCAGGTCCCTCATTATCCACGCGCATGTGAAAAATATCGGCAAGGAGCCGGAAGTGCGGATGATCCACCTCTTCAACGATTTGCCCGCCTTCACTTACGGAGTTGATAAAATTGCATTCTTTTGAATTGAGCGGTTCCAGTACCACCGTTACATCATATTTTTCAGCGATTGGTGCCATTTTTTTGCACAGGGCAATGAACTGCCGGAGGGCGGCATCGCGGGAAAATCCTTCCGGAACCGACCGGGAAGCACCGCTGCCGAATACAATGTATTTCACCCCGGCTTCGCCGGCCCTTCGGAAGGCTGTTTCCATGTATTCCAGAATTTCAGGATGAACCGCTTCCGGACCGGTACTCTTCAGACTGCCGGGGATGAAGTTGTTGCAGGCTTTCACCGGGAGGGCGGCATTCTGGGCCTGTTGCAGCTTTTTCCGGAACTCTTCTTCGCTTCTGGCCGGCATCAAAAATCCGCCCACGCTCTCTTCAATATAGGAATATCCGTGCGGAGCCAGGGTTCCGGCATTCGATAGGCCCGTACACACCCCTATCTCCGTTAAAAAGGCACCGGGGACTCTCTTTCCGTACCAGAAAGCAACACTCTCATAATGTTGTTTGCAGGAATTTCCGTGACCTGCCTCGATGGATGCATCAAGGCTTTTATAAAAGAGGACGGGATCGTTGATGTGAAAACGGTAGGTCACGTAGCGGCCATCAAAAAAGCGGTCGTGATCCGTCAGGTCTTTTTGATAATGGGCTATTCCGTGATCAAAAGCCTGGTAGGGACGGTGAAATCCCCACGCCATCCCAAAGTAATCCTCCGTGCCCGTTCCATGCAACCGCGGAGGCCAGGGTTCATCATCAATGATAAACATGTCATCCCCTTCGTACCATTTTCCCTCCCGGTCGGGGTGGGATTCCACACAAAGGATGGTTCCCGCATAACGCCCCTCATATCCGGTGACTTTTAGAAACGGATGGTTTGCTTTGGTATGAACCGTCTTTTTTGTATTAACCGGTTCGGTTAAAGACCGGATGTTATGGGTTGCGTGAAAGAGCAGGGGCTCCTCCTGAAGGGATTTTTCCAGGTAATCGATGTAGAAAAAGAGTTTTATTTCTGATGATGAACCATTGAATAGTTCAATCTTTGCCTCCCTTTTATAGGGCATCGGGAAGTGGATATTAAAACTCCCGGCGCCCACACCGGCCTGGTCTTTGTTCAACCGCCTCGAGCGCATTACATTAATGAGGGGAGTTGAGATATCATTGACCCGCCAGGGACCCGTGCCGGTGAACATGCCCACAGGAATATCATCCACCGTTCTTTCCCCGTCAAAAGTCATCCTGATTTTGATCTTTTGGAGGTATTCCGGATCCTTTGAATCGATGGTAAACCATATACGCTGAATGATGCCGGAGAAACCATTAAAATGGCACAACTCCCTCCGTCCCCCGGCCTCCAGGATGACATTATCTCCATTATACCCTTCCCGGTTATAACTGGAAACCCGGTACCTTTTCCCCTCAGGGGGCTGCCAGAAATGATCCAGATCCTGGCTTTTCTGGGCATGGACTAAACAGGGTGCAAGCGACAGCAATACCATTGACATCATTTTTATATTCTGCTTCATCATTCTGTAAATTAATTAGACAAATTTTTTATTCTGAAACGAACATGTAAAGCATCTACACATCGGTGAATGATAAAAATACATGCCGGTTCCAAATGATACCTAAAAAAATTATTTATTCATATAAAAAGGCATCTGCCCGCAGAGCCGGAGGAGTGGTTTTTGTCCGTAAAATCTTTTTGGTCCGGCGCAGGGCCAACCATGCCCGGGTGATCCGGGAAAAAAGGATCGCCCAGCCGGATACTCCCCCGGGGCACTGAATTCAGGAACCCATACTTTTTGCAGGCAGAGAAAAAGTACCGGTTATTCTCCTGCCGGCCGTGTTTGGGGCTTTTGTTGGAGCTCTTCCAGTTGTTTCTTCATCCTTCGGGCAATTCCGGGATGCTCCCGGATAACATTCTCACGCTGGTACAGATCAGTTTTCAGGTTGTAAAGTTGTTCCGGGGGTGCCCCGGGTTTAATCCGGCCATTTTTGATATCGCTGTTTTTCTGGCCTGTCATTTCCACAGCGATGGTATCACCCAGGTTGTTGCTGCCGAATTTTTTCCCGCCGAAACCCCCTCCCCCCTGAGCGCCAATGTACATCCATTTACCGCTCCGGAGCGAGAGGTGGGACTGCTCTTTGGCAGCCAGCACCAGGTGGTCCCTGATGGCATTATCCGGACTCCCGGAAAGGGCAGGCAGCACATTATAACTGTCAGGCCCCTCCCCCGCCTTCAGCTGATAGCCGGTAAGGGCAGCGAGTGTTGCCAGCATATCCACGTTACTGATCAATTGTTCCGAAACGGCTCCGGCAGGAATTTTTCCGGGCCAGCGGGCAATAAAGGGAACACGCTGTCCCCCCTCCCAGGCATCAAATTTAAAACCCAGCAGCGGACCGTTTTGCCGGTGTCCCATCAGCCAGGCATTTTGGCCTGCTAAATTGAACATTCCCCCATTATCGCTGGTAAAAAGGATCAGTGTATTATCAGCAATCCCGAGGTCATCCAGGGTCTTTAAGACCTCTCCGACCATCCAGTCCAGTTCCATGATAAAATCCCCGTACCGGCCGCAATCGCTCTGCCCCCGGAACCGGGGATGCGGGGTAAAGGGGTGGTGAATATTGGTGGTGGCGAAGTATAAAAAGAACGGATTGTTTTTTTGCTCTTTGATCCATTTGACAGCTTTTTTCGTCAGAGTGGTTCCGACCATTTCGTCATCATACAGGGCATGCGGTATCCGGGCTCCCCCGATGGCGTTGATCCCTTTTTTTGCCGGGAACTCCCTGGTTTCTGCCCGTTGATTGTAAACAAACGGATCGGAAGGGTCAAAGCCCCAAACCCGGTGATTTTCCACATAAACAAAAGGGGGATGGCTGTTAACGACCGGAATCCCGAAATAGTAATCAAATCCCACTTCCAGCGGTCCCGGTTTCAGTTCACCGTTCCAGTCAGGCTCCTTTGTTCCGAACCCCAGGTGCCATTTCCCAATGCATGCAGTGGAATAACCTGACCGCTTCATGACATCGGCAATAGTAACCCGGGCAGTGTCAATCAGTAACCCCACCCTCAGAAAAACCGGGCGAAAAATATTTTTCCGGAAAGGGTACTGCCCTGTAAGGAGGGCATAGCGGGAGGGCGTACAGACTGCTGAGGTGGAATGGGCATCGGTAAAAAGGATGCCTTCCCGGGCCAGATGATCAATATTGGGTGTTTTTACTTTGGTGGCGCCATAGCACCCCAGGTCACCATACCCCAGGTCATCGGCAAAAATGATGATCACATTGGGTTTTTCCGGAGTATTGGCCCCGCCCCCCCTCCACGGGATCAGAAAAAACAGCAGCAAACCAAGCCAAAGGACCATTTTTTTATTGGTATATATTTTTTTGATCTCTATCATTCTAATCTATTTTTTAGTTCATAAAAACCTTATTCAAAGGCAAACAACGGAATCAAAATCAACGGTTTTCCGATGTTTCAGGAGTGATGTAATAATCCACCCGCTCCTCAACAGGGACCGGACCGTAGGGATCATCTCCCCCGGGGGCCTGGTACCAGTATGCAACGCAGGAATAGAGCAAAGGCCACTCATTGGTGTGGTATTTTTCGATACACCCTTCAAAAGCGGTCAGGAATGGAACATTATCCGCGATTTGAAAACGGTTTACGGAGACATGGCCCCGGTTTCTCACATTCAGGGGTTGATTTTGATAAGCACTTTCAAAGAATTCCGGGGTACACCAGGCATACCCAAAATAATCTTCCGTTCCTGTTCCATAGGTCGAAGGAAATTTCTCCCCGTCAACAAAAAATTTCTCATCGCCCTCACCCCACCAGTACCTTTTCATAATGCTGTCGATCATGGGCAGCACTTCGTCGGGCACATTTCTCGGTTGATCGCCGGGCATCTCCCGGCGCAATACCCCTTTGGGATTCGGATTCCAGAGGTTCAGGCTGAGCCCGCAGAACCTGCCTTTCCCTTTGGTAATAAGAAAAGGCCAGTCGGGCCAGCGGTCCCCGCGCAAATACCTTTCTTTATCCACTCCCGGATAGGCATCCCGGTGCCATTTGGCATGAAAGCGGAGAAGCTCACCGTCATTTTTTTTCAGGGGAATATGTGAAATGTGAAATGTTACCTGGCGTTCAAGCGTTCCGTCATTGGTCAGTTCAATGGTTGCTTCCTTTGCAAAAGGCATATACCAG
>JAGYMR010000057.1 GCA_018400515.1 Tangfeifania sp. | reverse complement strand
ATAAACAGAAAAATGAATCCCGAAAAAAGAATCCCGTGCAATGTGCCAAAAACCCATCGAACCATTTTTTTCCTGCGCCCGGGAAAAAGGGTTGAAAAATTCAAACCGGCAGCAATACCCGTGATAATAAAAAAAGCTAAAAACAGAAAAAGAAAGATGACTGGAATGGATCGCATGGTTGACCTCCTGAAAAATTTATCTAATATTATTAAAATAGTTTATTTTCAACGGTATCGTATGGAACTCGCATGAATTTAAATCATTCCCTTGGGTGTTTCTATTTTTTCTTGTTCGTTTCACAAATATTTTAATTCACTGTAAAATAAGGGCAAAGCCCATAAAAACAACGAATTAAACAAAAAAAATGGCACATTTTCCCTTGCGAGAATGGAATATTTGTCATTTAACGGACAAATATACACAAACAAGCCGCGGAAAAACACCATAAGTTAACGGAGAAAAAAATATTCCGGAAAATATTACAAAGGAGATACAAAATGATGTCTTCACCTTCCCAAAAAAGAATCAGACCGATCTTCTTGTTAGAAGTGCATGGAAAAAATTACCCAGAAAAAAAACCGGGCAATAGCCCGTTCGAAAAAGGTATCCGTTTTCAAAAATAAAATGAATTGGGGCGGTTAAAAATGTAAAAACCGGGAAGGGGAGGGTAAGAAAGGAGAAAACCACAAAAAAAAGGTAAAAAAACACACATCAAAACAAAAAAAATTATCAAGCCAAAGTTCACAGAACCAACGAAATAAAAGAAATCAATTAAAGTAAATCAGAAAATTCAGCCACTTTTCTCCTCAGAAAATACAATAAACAGTCCGTATGAACATATTAAAAGACTATAATCCAGTACTTTAATCGTAATTACTTAAAGTAAAACAGAACCATTAATTCCAGCTCATAAATAAAAAGAGCCGCCAGATTAAGGGATATTTTTTCGAAAAAAATTGAAAACCGGTCGGAAAGAATACCAAAAATGTCAAAAAAATGTTGTTGGAAAATAAAAATAGATTACATTTGTGTAAACAAGACAACCGCGCCCGGAAAAGCGTTAATTCACAAAAGTAAAGAATGAAAGATCGCATCAAACAAATAATGGATTACAAAAGTATAACTGCAGGAGAGCTTGCGGATTTACTGGAAGTACAGCGATCCAACATTTCACATATTTTAAACGGGCGGAATAAGCCCGGTGCCGTTTTTCTGGAGCGTTTTTTACGTGTTTTCCCGGAGATTGATGCCCGGTGGCTCATAACCGGAGAGGGAAGTATGCGGAAAGAACCGGCAAAACCTGAACCGCAAATGGCAGCGGAATTCCGGGATGAGAAAGCTGTGGAACACGGGCCGGTTACCTTCCCTGCCGAAAAAAAAGTAGACAAAGTCATTCTGCTTCATGCCGATGGCACTTTTACGATCTACGGCAACAGGTAATTTACAAATGTTATTATTTGTTTTAACAAATGTGTTTTGTAGTATACAAAATAATCTGATTTTGTTGAATGTTTTCGAAAATATTTTTTACATTTGTAATGAATATGGTAAAAACGATAGAGGTGGTGGTTTAAATATTTTGATGTTCGGTTTACAAACCCAGAATTTTTTGTTGACAATTTTATCTAAGGCCGTTAATGATTTAGCGGTCTTTTTTTTGGTTCTTATTTCCCTTTCTTTTTTGAAGATCGCCTGTAAAAGCTCCGCAAATAATCCCTATCTTTGCCTTCAAATCATTTAAATATGGGCAAAAAAGCGGTTGGTGATTTTAAGGTAGTATCCAACAATCCCTTGAATGCCAATAATTTTCTCATCAAAATGGAGGCACCTGAGCCCCTTCCGGACATTCATCCCGGACAGTTTGTCAACATTGAAATCAAAAACGCGGAGGAAGTCTTTTTGCGCCGTCCTTTTTCCGTTTTTGAGGTCGATTACACGAGGAACACCCTCTCCATTATTGTTAAAATCCTGGGCCGGGGATCCAAAAAGTTGACCGGGGCCAAACCGGGAGAAAAACTAAGCCTGATCTATCCCCTGGGAAAAGGGTTTTCGCTACCCGCCTGTGAGGACAGGGTTCTGCTTGTCGGAGGGGGCAGTGGTGTTGCCCCCGTTCTTTTTCTTGCCAGGGAATCGGGTCTGCCCCCCGAACAGGTTGATATTCTGATCGGTGCACGCAATGCCGGGGATCACATAAAGGTGGAGGAGTACCGCCGTTTTGGCCGGTTTCATTTTACAACAGAAGACGGTTCGCTGGGCAGCAAAGGATTTGTAACCCATCATCCCGTGTTTACCGAAAACTTGCACACCTTCGACAAAATATATGCCTGCGGGCCGGAAGGGATGATGAAGGCGGTTGCCGGGGGAGCGAAGAGAGCCGGCATTTTCTGTGAAGTATCCCTCGAAAATTTGATGGCCTGTGGATTTGGTGCCTGTCTTTGCTGCATAGAACCCACCGTCAGGGGCAATGTCTGCGTTTGCACTGAAGGCCCTGTGTTTAATATTAATGAACTGAAATGGCAAATTTGAACGTAAAAATTCATGACCTGGATCTGAAGAATCCGGTGATGCTTGCATCCGGAACCTGCGGTTTTGGGGAAGAGATCAACGATTTTTATGATGTTTCCCGGTTGGGCGGACTGCTTCTGAAGGGTACCACCCCCCGCCGGCGGGAGGGGAATCCTTATCCCCGGATGGCCGAAACCGCCTCGGGGATGCTGAATGCTGTCGGCCTGCAGAATAAGGGCGTTGATTATTTCATACAACACATTTACCCACGGATCAGGAACTACGATACCCCCCTGATTGTCAATGTAAACGGATCAACCATTGAGGAATACCTCGAAGTGACCGAAAAAGTGAATGCCCTCGAAAAAATTCCTGCCATCGAACTGAATATCTCCTGTCCGAATGTGAAAGAGGGGGGCATGGCCTTCGGCATCACCTGTGCAGGGGCTGAGACCGTTACCCGGGAGGTTCGGAGGGTCTGGGACAAAACCCTGATCGTGAAACTTTCGCCCAATGTCACGGATATTTCAGAAATAGCCAAAGCCGTGGAAGCAGCCGGGGCTGACAGTGTTTCGCTGGTGAATACCTTTTTGGGAATGGCCATTGATGCCGAATCCCGGAAACCCCTGCTCTCCACCATAACCGGGGGACTCTCGGGACCGGCCATTAAACCACTTGCCCTCCGCATGGTCTGGCAGGTGGCACAAGCGGTCCGGATACCCGTGATCGGCCTCGGGGGAATCATGAATGCTGCCGATGCCATTGAATTCCTCATTGCCGGTGCATCGGCTGTCCAGGTGGGTACCGCCCTCTTTAAAAACCCCCTGATCCCTCTCCGGATTATTGACGAAATCGAAGATTACCTTAACCGTCATAAAATGAAATCAGTTACAGAACTAACAGGTAGTTTACAATTGTAAAAAACGCTTATAAAGCCGGCATGTTAAAAAGTAAAACAAGAATGGATACATCCCCAAAAAATCAAAGTATCGGACGCCGTAAATTCCTCACTACCCTGATGGCTTTGGTGCCCGCCAGCAGGTTGAGGTTACCCTATCGAGCATCAATGACCGCCGCTGTGCTGGCATGATTGCACGGGACAAAAACGAACGGGCCAACTGGTTCCAGTCAGGGGGCCGGCAGCCCGCCTGAATCAAAACCGGTCCGTCCCATTACGCCAGCGACCTACGCAGCGCCTGTTTCTGAAAAAATAATGCCTGTCTTTTCCTCATTCCGGGAAAAACGGTGTGTATAATTTGCCCGTTTCATTTTTTCCATCCCTGCTGTAAAAAATTTTTCAGTAAAATCAATCTACTTTGAAACCGAAAGGGAGTACCTTCTCTTTTTTATTTATTATTTTAGTCGCATGTGCTACAGGAAATATTTTAATAAAATGTAAAGAACGATTGCAATGTGAACATTTCATTTTTTAGGGTGTTTTTTAAATTGAAGATTGCATTAATGGAATAGCAGGGGATTGATTTCCCCGAAAGTGGCTGGATATTTCCAGGCTGATTCGTTCCTGAATGTTGAAAAGGAGTTCTAACAACGAATAACATAGCGTGTTCAGAAGAACAAACACTGAAGAAATAATTGTAATAAGATTAAAAATATGTCAGAATTTAAAATTGTAATGCCCAAACTTGGGGAGAGTATCCAGGAAGGTACAATCACCAAGTGGTTTGTAAAGGTTGGAGATACCGTTGAGGAGGACGATACCCTTTTCGAGGTTGCCACCGATAAAGTGGATTCAGAGATTCCTTCTCCAGTCGACGGAGTTGTTTCAAAGATCCTTCACCAGGAGGATAGTCTGGTTCCTGTAGGCGAAGTGATCGCCTACATTAACACCGAAGAGGAGGACACCGGAGAACCGGAGTCCGGGGAGGAATCCGCACCAGCAGAATCTGAAGCGGAGAGCACAGCCGCAGCCGGAACCACAGGAAAAGCGGAAGCCGGAAAGCCAAAGGAAACAGAAGAGGAAGTTAAAACCGGTGATTCGGTATCGAAAAGCGGAAAATCATCCGGGCGTTTCTATTCGCCCCTGGTCAGGACCATTGCCCGGAAGGAAAATATTTCAACTGATGAACTGGAAACCATTGAGGGATCCGGTGCCAACGGAAGGGTTCAGAAGAAAGATATCCTCCGGTACCTCGGGCAAAGAGGGAAAGAAAAACCGGCCGAAGCCCGGCCGGCCGGAAAAGCACCTGCTGCAGCACCGCAGGGAGTTGACCGTAAAGCGGTCCCGCCGGTTACTGCAGGAGAGGAAGATAAAGTCATTGAAATGGACCGGGTCCGGAAAATGATCGCTGATCATATGGTCCTGTCAAAACAGATCTCCCCGCATGTGACCTCTGTGGTTGAAGCCGATGTAACCAATCTTGTTTTCTGGAGAAACAAGAACAAAGACGTTTTCCAGGAAAAATACGGGGAAAAGATCACCTTCATGCCCTTTTTCATTGAAGCGGCAGCTGCAGCGCTAGCTGCTTTCCCGAACGTCAACTCCTCGGTGGACGGGAATAAGATCATTCTCCGGAAAAATATTAACGTCGGGATCGCCGTAGCGAAACCGGACGGAAACCTGATCGTCCCCGTAATAAAAAATGCCGAGCAGAAAAACCTGGTTGGTCTGACCAAAGACCTGAACCGGCTGGCGGATGCCGCAAGGAATAACAAACTTGACCCGGAAGCGATCCAGGGGGGTACCTTCACGATCACCAATTTCGGAACATTCGGGAACATCATGGGGACCCCGATCATTAACCAGCCCCAGGCGGCCATTCTCGCCACCGGGACCATTGAAAAGAAACCCGCTGTGATGGAGACCCCGACAGGGGACGTTATAGCCATACGGCACAAGATGTACCTTTCCCTGTCGTATGACCACCGGGTCGTTGACGGCGCGCTGGGAGGGGCTTTCCTCCGCCGGATTGCCGATAATCTGGAGAATTTTGACGGGGACCGCACCATTTAACGGACAAAGGTCCGGTTGTTACGGCAGAAAATAAATACTTGATTAAAATTCAAACACGAAACTTAATTTTATAGTAATGAAACGTTCAGAATTTCCAAAAATTTATTCGATAAAAAAAACCCCCCGGGATACCCTTGAAAAGTGGCTTCGCCTGCTGACCATGGGCCGGGCCATTGACAACAAGGCCCCCAACTACCTGAAGCAAGCCATCGGCTGGTCCTATCATGCCCCTTATGCCGGGCACGACGGGATCCAACTGGCCCTCGGACAGGTTTTCGAAAAGAAAAAAGACCACCTTTTCCTTTACTACCGGGATTTGCTTTCCGCTATGGCAGCAGGCATGACCGCAGAGGAGGTGATCCTGAACGGGATCTCGAAATCCACCGATCCTTCCAGTGGAGGGCGGCACATGTCAAACCACCTCTCTAAAACCGAATGGAATATTCACAATGTCTCTTCACTCACGGGAAATCATACCCTGCATGCTGCAGGGGTGGCCCGCGCCATTAAATATTACGGCGAAAAGGCCGTAGCCATCAGCAGCCAGGGAGAATCATCGGTAAGCGAAGGATTTGTTTATGAAGCTTACAACGGTGCTGATAAGGAAGAGCTCCCGGTGATATTTGTCATTCAGGACAACGGATACGGCATCTCGGTTCCCAAAAAGGACCAGACGGCGCAGCGAAAAGTGGCCAATAATTTTTCGGGATTCAAAAATCTCCGGATCATTCATTGCAACGGAAAAGATGTTTTCGACTCGATGAATGCCATGGCGGAAGCCAAAAAATATGCCCTGGAGGAGAGCAAACCGGTGATTGTTCAGGCCAACTGCGTACGCATTCATTCCCATTCCAATTCAGATGATCATCTGCTTTACCGGAGCAGTGCCGAAAGGAACTACGTAGTGGAATACGATCCTCTGTCCAAGTTCAGAAGGCTTCTGTTACGCTATAACCGCTTCACAGAGGAGGAGATCAAAGCCATTGAGGATAGCGCCGCCCGGGACCTGAAAAAAGCCCACAAGGCGGCACTGAAAGCTCCTGACCCCGATCCGGCCTCGATCTATGATTTTGTCCTTCCGGATCCTGAAAAAAGCAAAAAATACCCGGAGGGGATTCATGAAGCAAACGGGGAAAAGAAAAAAATGATCACCGCCCTGAATGAAACCCTGAAGGCTGAATTCAGAACGAATCCGGATACTTTTATCTGGGGCCAGGATATGGCCAACAAGGAAAAGGGAGGCATTTTCAATGTTTCAAAGGGCCTGCAGCAGGAGTTCGGTGAAAAACGGGTTTTCAATGCCCCCATTGCCGAGGATTTTATTGTGGGCACCGCAAACGGAATGTCCCGCTACAATGAAAAAATCCGGATCGTCATTGAGGGTGCCGAATTTGCAGACTATTTCTGGCCGGCCATGGAGCAGTATGTGGAAGCCAGTCATGACTACTGGCGCTCCAACGGAAAATTCACCCCGAATGTCACCATCCGCCTGGCATCAGGAGGCTACATCGGAGGCGGCCTCTACCACTCGCAAACCATTGAGGGATCCCTGGCAGCGATTCCGGGGGTCCGCATTGTTTATCCATCCTTTGCCGACGATGCCGCCGGACTGCTGCGCACTTCCATCCGGTCGCGCGGGGGAACTATGTTTCTTGAGCCCAAAGCTTTGTATCAAAACCCCAAAGCCGCCACTCCCGTGCCCGACGATTTTGAAGTGCCTTTCGGAAAGGCCCGGATCCGGAGGGAAGGCACCGACCTGACCATCATCACCTACGGGAACACCACCCATATGAGTCTGGATGTCGCTGAAAAACTGAGCGAAGAGGGGACTGAAGCCGAAGTGGTTGACCTGCGTTCGCTCGTCCCCCTCGACGAAGCAGCCATTCTGAAATCGGTCAAAAAGACCAACAAAGTCCTGGTTGTGCATGAAGATAAAGTGCATGGAGGGTTTGGCGGGGAGATCAGTGCCCTGATCACCGAAAAAGCCTTTGAATATCTCGATGCACCCGTCCGGCGGGTGGGATCCACCTTTACTCCGGTTGGCTTTCATACCGCACTGGAAAAGGCCATTTTGCCCGACATGACACGGATTTACGATGCAGCCAGGGATTTAATCTCCTATTAAAAACAGATCATTATGCAAAAAACAGCTATTATTTACAGCTTTCATTCGCAAAAATCAAAAAAGGTCGCTGAAAAAATAACCGGGGCTTTTGGAAAAACAGCCCTTGAACCGGTGAATGCGGAGGATTTAACGAAAGAGGTGATGGAGAAGTATGATTATTTTATACTGAGTGCTCCCACCTGGTTCGACGGGGAACTTCCCAATTACTGGGATGAATTTTTACCGGACTTGGAAGAGATGGACCTGAAAGGGAAAAAATTTGCCATTTTCGGGCTCGGTGACCAAAAAGGATATCCGGAGAATTTTTGCGATGCTATCGGCCTTTTAGCTGATATTATCGAAGAGCAGGGGGGAACCATCGTCGGACAGACCTCCCCGGAAGGATATGAATTTGAAGCATCAAAAGCCCTGCGGGGGGATCTCTTCGCAGGACTGCCACTGGATCAGGAAAACCAGGCCCGGATGACCGGGAAGCGGATTTCTGCCTGGGTGGAAGAGCTGAAAAAAGCGTTTAAATAATCAACCAACAGCGCAGGTTTTTTACCTGGTGCTGCACAGAAAGAGCAGGAATGTTGCTTGTTTACATTTGTAAACAATTACAATGCAGGACAAATTCGTTCCGAAATAATTGTTTATACCGGACGGGATGAAAAAGGCGGGTATTACCGGAGTTGAAAAAATATCAGACCGGAACTGGCCGAAGTGCTGCCTTAGCGCGCTTTGTTTTATGGAGACAGTCTGTTCCCGGTCAGGCCCCAATCGGTTTATTCTCAGTAATTATAGGCAAACCGGATGATTAAAATCATGTCCATTCCGGCCGTACCTGTAAAAATGTAAAAACGGATTACAATGAAGCATTCCAAAAAGAAATTCCTGAATCTTCCGGAGTATCCCGGGGGCAAAGAGGCTTTTAAAGCATACATTAAATCGAATCTGAAATACCCGGAAGAAGCGCTCCGCCAAAAAGTAGAAGGAATTGTCCACCTGAAGGCGGAAATCGATGATAACGGGCATGTGGGAGATGTGGTTGTGGAGAAGGGACTGGGGGCCGGATGTGACGAAGAGGCGGTCCGGTTAATCAAAAATATCCGGTTCGGAGGAGTAAAAAATCGCGGCGTACGAGTGAAAAACCGGAAAAAATTCAGAATTGAATTTAAACTTCCACCCGAAAGCCCACCGGGAAGAGAAATTGTCTACCAGATGAAGAAACCCCGTCAAAAATCTCAGAAAAAGCCGGACAAATCCCAACCGGCAACCTATACCTACCAGGTGCACATCAAAAACCGGCCATAATTTTTTTACATTTGTAAACAATGGGTTTTTTACATCTGTGAATTCGGTACATTTTACATTAGTGTTAAATGCCTTTTAATAAACTGCCGGACATCTGCAATGCTCACCTTTTAATCCATTGTTTCCAGGAGGCGCTGGAGCATTTATACTTTGTAATGGAATCTTCCCAAAAAACGGATTTTCCCCCATGCTGTCGCGAAAATTTCCGGGAAAACTTTTTCCTGCCATGAAACACCGGTCCTTAATAATCGCCTCCAAAAACGAATAAATTTCTTATAAGTCAATGTATTACAGCAATATACCGGTGGTTATTCTTATTTTATTTCAAAGCTACAGAAGTTATTTTTATCGTATTCCTGTCGGTGGGCTAACAATATCCGAAATATTCCACAGAATCCGAGTTAATTATTGTTAAGCAGGGTAGTTGTTAAAAATTAATTTTTCTTTAGATCAAAATCCTTTTTTCATTTTAATGCAGGGTTTCGTTTTCTAATACGTTTTATTCATTAATTTTGTGACTTTTGAAAAACGTAAAACATTTCAAAATTGCCAGAAACGAGATACATATTCGTCACGGGAGGGGTTACATCATCGCTGGGAAAAGGCATACTGGCTTCCTCGCTTGCCAAGCTCCTCCAATCCAGAGGCTACAGTGTCACCATTCAAAAACTTGATCCCTACATAAACGTTGATCCCGGAACATTGAATCCATACGAACACGGAGAGTGTTTTGTAACCGAAGACGGAGCGGAAACCGATCTTGATCTGGGGCATTACGAGCGTTTTCTGAATGAATCCACATCCCAGGCCAACAATGTTACCACAGGAAGGATTTACCAATCGGTGATCAGCAAGGAGCGGCATGGCGATTATCTGGGGAAAACGGTTCAAATCATTCCCCACATTACGGACGAAATCAAACGGAGAATAAAAATATTGGGGTCCAGGGGAAAATATGACATTGTGATCACCGAAATCGGCGGCACCGTCGGTGACATTGAATCATTGCCCTACATTGAATCGGTCAGACAGCTGAAGCGGGAACTGGGGCATAAAGCACTTGTGGTTCACCTCACGCTGGTACCCTACCTGGCTGCTACGGAAGAATTAAAGACCAAGCCCACCCAGCATTCAGTAAAATTACTGCTCGAAGCGGGGATTCAACCCGATATTCTGGTACTTCGCACCGAGCATCAGATTGATAAGACCATCCGGGAGAAGGTGGCCCTGTTCTGTAATGTTGATCCGGATGCGGTTGTTCAATCCGTAAATGTTCCCACCATCTATGAAGTTCCGCTGAAAATGCTTGATGAAAAGCTTGATATCACGGTGGCGAAGAAGCTGGGACTGCCGGTAAAAGAAAAAATTGACCTGGGACCGTGGAATGATTTTCTCGACAGGTTAAAACATTTGAAACACACGGTTACCATTGGCCTTGTTGGCAAATATGTTGAATTGCACGATGCCTATAAGTCGATAGCCGAATCGCTGGTTCATGCGGGTGCTGCCAACCTTTGTGAAGTGAAGATCAAATGGATTCATTCAGAAACCATCCAGCCCGACAATGCCGGGGAGATCCTTTCGGGGCTCAACGGGATCATTGTGGCTCCCGGTTTCGGCCACCGGGGCATGGATGGGAAAATTCATGCCGCACGGTATGCCCGTGAGGAGAATGTGCCCTACCTGGGTATTTGCCTGGGGATGCAGGTGGCTGTAATTGAATTCGCCCGGAATGTACTCCTTCTAAAAGGGGCGGATTCAACCGAGATGAATCCCAAAACCCCCTATCCGGTCATTGATCTGATGGAACATCAAAAAGGGATTACCGATTATGGCGGAACCATGCGGCTGGGGGCCTACGAATGCAAAATCATTCAAAAGGATTCCAAAATTTACAATGCTTATAATAAACTCACCGTTTACGAACGGCACCGCCACCGGTACGAGTTTAACGATGCCTACCGGAGCATGTTTTCCGAAGCCGGAATGATTCCTGTGGGGGTCAATCCTGAAACCGATCTGGTGGAGATCGTTGAACTGGAAAAACATAAGTGGTTTGTGGGTGTCCAGTTTCACCCCGAGTACCGGAGCACCGTATTGAATCCGCATCCACTGTTTGTTGATTTTATTAAAAATTCGTTAGCTACTGAATAAATATGGACAAAAACTCACTTGCCGGAATACTTATCATTTTTGCCATCCTGGTTGTCTTTTCACTCGTCAATCAGCCCTCGGAAGAAGAAAAAGAAGCTATCCGCCGCCACCAGGATTCCATTGCAAAAGTTGAAGCTGAAAAAGCCCGGGAACAGCAGGAAAAAGAGAAGGAAAACAGCAGCCAGCCCGTCATGGAAGCGGAAAAAACCACTCCGCAGGATTCACCGGTCGGTGCAACAGACAGTGAAATACAGGAAAAAACAGATCAGTTCGGTGTTTTCGGAAAAGCTGCCGTAGGGGAACAGGAGCTTTACACCATTGAAAATAACCTGGTAAAAATTACTTTTTCCAAAAAGGGCGGAAGAGTCTATTCGGTTGAACTGAAAAATTACCAGACCCATGACTCCCTTCCGCTGATCCTGTTTGACGGACCGGACACCCGTTTCGGCCTCAATTTTTTTGCTCAAAACCGGCAGATTCAAACCGACCAGCTGTTTTTTGAACCCACTTTTGATCAAACAGCAGTGGTTGTTTCAGGTCCCCCGGTAAAAAAAGGAAGTGAAGGCAAAATCAAATTCAACAAAGAAAATCCGGGAGAGACCAAAACCGTCGGATTTCGCCTCGAAGTGGCTCCGGGAAAATTTTTGGAGTATGTCTATACCCTCAGCTACAACTCCTACATGGTTGATTTTGATGTGAACATGCAGGGAATGCAGGATTACATTGCTTCCAACCAGTCGTACCTTAATTTTACCTGGAACGTTGATATTCCCCGCCAGGAGCGTCCCTCCAAATTCGGGGAAGACCGGTATACCAACATTAACTACAAATTTTTCGAGGATGAAGTGGATGAACTCTCAAAAAACAAGTCGGATGAAGAGGATCTGAACACCCGGGTCAAGTGGATCGGTTTTAAGCAGCTGTTCTTTAATTCCACACTTATTGCGGAAGAAGCTTTTCCAAATGCGCTCGTTCGCTCCCAAAAATTTGAAGATGACCCGGAATACCTGGCCAATTTTCACGCCGACATTGCCATCCCTTACCAGGGTACTTCCAGTGAAACAATGAATATGCAGCTTTACTTCGGACCCAACCACTACCAGACCCTCCGTCAGTACGACATTGATCTGGAACGCCTGGTTTATCTGGGGTATGCCATCGTGCGCCCTGTAAACAAATACGTTATTATTCCCCTGTTTAATTTTCTCCGGAAATACATTGCCAATTTCGGGATCATCATCCTGCTGCTGACCGTTTTTATTAAAACCGCTCTTTTCCCTTTTACCTACAAATCGTATATCTCGCAGGCGAAAATGCGGGCACTGAAACCCGAAATTGATGAATTGAATAAAAAGTTCAGCAAGGATAAGGCCATGGAGAAGCAGCAGGCAACCATGAATCTCTATAAAAAAGCCGGCGTGAATCCCATGGGGGGGTGTTTGCCCATGTTGCTGCAATTCCCCATCCTGATCGCCATGTTTTTCTTCTATCCCAATTCCATCGAACTCCGCCAGGAAAGTTTTCTCTGGGCGAATGACCTCTCTACCTATGATTCTATACTGAACCTTCCGTTCACCATTCCTTTCTACGGCGATCATGTGAGCCTTTTCTGCCTGCTTATGACCCTGACAACGGTGATATCCACCCGGTTGAACCAACAGGCGACCACTTCACAGGGAATGCCCGGAATGAAAACCATGATGTATATTATGCCCCTGATGTTTCTCTTTATTTTGAACAACTACTCATCGGGACTGAGTTATTATTACTTCCTGGCCAACGTTATCACGATCGGGCAAACCTACCTGATCCGCTCCTTTATTGATGAAGATAAGATCAGAGCCAAATTACAGGTGAACAAGAAAAAACCCGTAAAAAAATCAAAATTTCAGAAACGGCTGGAAGAGGCTGCCAAACAGCGGGGAATGCAACCACCAAAAAAATAAATCCCTTTTTTAAATTCATTATGAGTGCCGGTTTC
>JAGYMR010000056.1 GCA_018400515.1 Tangfeifania sp. | reverse complement strand
TTCATGTTAATAATTATTTTTAATGGTAACACATGGAACTCGCCAAATAAACATTCCCTTGTATGTGAAATTTTTTCTCATGGCTCTTTTCATTAAAAAAAATTATGCATCAATATTGGCATAGGTCGCATGCTCCTCGATAAATTTCCGCCGGGGTGGAACATCGTCGCCCATAAGCATGGAAAAAATATGGTCTGCTTCGGCAGCATTTTCAATGGTTACCTGTTGCAACGTCCGGTTTTCCGGGTTCATTGTGGTTTCCCAAAGTTGTTCGGAGTTCATCTCTCCCAGACCTTTGTAGCGCTGGGTATGGATATTGCTTTCATACCCCCCGGCCCATTCTTCGATGATCTTACGGCGCTGCTGTTCCGTCCAGACATAAGTGGTCTTTTTCCCCTTCTTCATCAAGTACAACGGGGGAGTGGCAATATAGAGGTAGCCTCTTTTAATCAGCTCCTGCATGTACCTGAAAAAGAAGGTCATGATCAAAGTTGCGATGTGGCTCCCGTCCACATCGGCATCGGTCATGATGATGATTTTATGGTACCTTAGTTTATCCAGGTTCAGGGCCTTGGAATCCTCTTCGGTTCCAATGGTCACCCCCAGGGCTGTAAAAATGTTTTTGATCTCATCGTTCTCAAAGATTTTATGCTGCATGGCTTTTTCCACGTTCAGGATTTTTCCGCGCAGGGGCAGAATGGCCTGAAAACGCCTGTCGCGTCCCTGTTTGGCAGTCCCTCCGGCTGAATCACCCTCCACAAGAAAAATTTCGGAAACCGCAGGATCTTTTTCAGAGCAATCACTCAATTTCCCGGGCAGTCCGCTTCCGGTAAGGGCATTTTTGCGCTGGACCATCTCACGGGCTTTTCGGGCGGCGTGACGAGCCTGCGCGGCCAGGACCACCTTGTTAACAATCGCTTTTGCCGATTTCGGATTCTCTTCAAGGTAATGCGAGAGGGCCTCGCTCACAGCCTGATCCACGGCAAGACTGACCTCTGAATTGCCCAGTTTGGTTTTTGTCTGACCTTCAAACTGAGGCTCAGCCACTTTTACCGAAATAACCGTGGTTAACCCCTCCCGAAAATCATCTCCGCTGATATCAAATTTCAATTTGGACAGCAACCCCGACTGCTCCGCATAATTTTTCAGAGTTCGTGTAAGCCCCCGCCGGAAACCGGTTAAATGCGTTCCCCCTTCAATGGTATTTATATTATTGACATAAGAGTGAATGTTCTCCGAGAAGGTGTTGTTGTATTGCATGGCAATCTCCACCGGAATGTCGTTTTTCTCGGTCACGATGTGGATGATCTCAGGAATCAATTTCACCCGGGTATCATCCAGGTATCCTACAAACTCCTTTAATCCCTCCTTGGAGAGATAGGCGTCACTCCTGGGGTTTCCGTTTTCATCCCTGTGCCGTTCATCGATAAGGGAGAGCCGGATGCCGGCATTCAGAAAAGCAAGTTCACGGATCCGGGCCTCCAGGATCTCATATTTAAACTCGGTAGTGATAAAAATAGTTTCATCCGGCTTAAACGTGACAATCGTCCCGGTAATGTCCGAATCGCCCACGATTTTTACATTCGCTTTGGGTTTCCCGATGGAGTACTCCTGCAACCATACTTTGCCATCCCGGTGGATTTCCGCCTTCAGATAAGAAGAAAGCGCATTTACACAGGAAACCCCAACCCCATGTAATCCTCCGGATACTTTATAAGAGTCTTTATTGAATTTTCCGCCGGCATGAAGCACGGTCATCACAATCTCCAGGGCCGATTTATTCTCTTTGGAATGTTTTTCGGTGGGTATCCCGCGTCCATCATCCCGCACGGTAACCGAATTGTCGGGATGAATGACGACATCAATATTTTGACAATACCCAGCCAGGGCTTCATCAATGGAGTTATCAATTACCTCATATACCAAATGATGCAACCCTTTCTCATTGGTGTCCCCAATATACATCGAGGGACGTTTCCTTACTGCTTCCAGCCCTTCAAGCACCTGGATGCTTTCAGCTGAATAATTCCCATTCCCGTCAAGCGGAATAATGTCATTTTTTATATCACTCATTTTCTGAAATTAAAAAATTTGCAGTTATACAAAAAAAATCTTCCCGTGGCCGGAAATCTATACTTCTGTTGATGCTTTAAGTAAAACCCATACCCCCGCAGCACAAAAAGTGGAAATTTTCGTTTCAAATATTTCTGCAGAGAACCGGCGAATTCAAAAACATTTTCAACCCCGGGAAATCTTTGCACAAAGATAACAAAAATCCCCGAAGCACCGGGTGTTTCAAGGGGATTTCAAGGCAGATTTTACAATAAGTTATCAACCTGAAAATGAGGAAAAAATATTTATAAAAAACAGCAAAACAGGCCATTTCTGGAGGCCATGGATCAGGGGGGTTCATTTCTTGTTAAAACGCATAACTGAGCCCTGCCAAAACATTAAAATTGTGTACCGGATAACCGAGCCAGCGCTGGTATTTTTGGAAACCAAAATTATGCAGGCGGGCAAATACAGAAAACTGCGGGCTCAATTGATAAGATGCACTGAAATTCATATCGAACACCGGATCGAGCGTGTATGTTTCGGTCATGAAAACCCCGTTTTCGACCTGTTCCATCAGAAGTTTGTTGGAAAGCGGCCGTGAATCTTTGCCGGCCCCTGCAATTATCAGCGCCTCCCGCCGTCCTGTCAGAAAAAGGTCGGTAGAAACGCTTAACTGCTGTGAAACCTGATAATCCAGCGAAAATTGGGCATCCCATTCCGGAAGGTTCCAGGGGGACTGCTGTTTTTCCATTTGAAATAAGTAATAATTCCCGGCGATCAGCAAGTTCATTTTATCAAAAGCAGCATGAAAAATTTCAGCATTGAACTTTAACAGATCGGTATCGTCGTACAAAACATCAAAATCATTTTCAACAACCATCAATGGAGTAGGAGACGGTGCAGCGGATCCCTCCGGAGGGTCAGCGGAATATTTATAAAGGTAATATAAGGGCTTGTCGCGAATCATGGAATAATCGACTCCAAGCTTAAAATTGGTTTTTGCGGCAAACTTGCCGTCAAATCCGCCGTAAAAATGAAATTTCTCAAATGAATTTTCAACATCGTGCAACGGATCGACAAATGGATTTTCGGCGGCAATCTTCGAATAGTGATTATTCACAAACTGTCCGTCGACACCTGCAAAAACGGTGATAATCTCTTTCACGGGCGAAAAGTCCACCCGGATATCGGGAGCAATTTTTGCCCGGGCGGTCGTATCGTCATCGAGAACAAACCACCCTTTCAATCCCATCCTCAGCCGGGCCACGTCACCCCCGATTTCATACCCCGGCTGAGCGGTAAGCCAGATTTGCTGGTTCGCTCCCACCGCCTGCAGGTTGCGGTTAAAAATCGCTTCTTCACGCACAAAGGTAACGCCGGCTTTCAGAAAACCAATGCCGGAATCAAACGGTTTGTTCACATCGGCGGTGAAGTCTCCGAAATGTTCGCGTTGTCCGGTTTTTGCCCCAAAATAGTGGTATAAAAAATCAAAATCGAACTTAAAATCATTCCTGCGGGCGGTTGGATTCTCCAGGTTGATGTTAAGGCTTCCCTTTGAAAAGGTTTGCCGTCGGCCGAAGTAATTGTCTTCCGGCGAAGTTTCCAGCAGGAATCCGGGAACGGAGTCCTGCGGATAACCGTAATAATTAAATCCCTCGTGGTCGAATCCCAGGTTAACCGATAAAACAGCTTTCCGGAACAGATGCTTCACAAAGATCTCCGCTTCATTTTCAGCAAAAGGAGCCTTCACTTTATCGCCCCCGTCGAGGGTCAGCTTCCCGTGCGAGGAGAGGTGCTTTCCATGCAACCCGAAAAGGGTGTTTTTTACCCGCTGACTGTTGAAAAAGAGTTCCCCGTAAGGACGGTTATAAGTCCCCAGCCCGGCTTTAACCAGGCCGAAACCGGTATCCGCTTCAGGTGCTGAAGCAAATGTAGCCGCCTTCAGTGTATTGACAGAAAATGTATTGAAAACAGGACGGCTAAAAATGCTGTAACTAAAAGAGGGTTTTTCATGCTTTTCCTCCCCGATCTCGGGCATTTCACTGATCTTATTGGCATCCATTACGGCAGGTGTGTAATCTTTAACCACTTCCACCTGCCGGTGGATTGTAGTATCCTCCTGTGCCGAAGACTGAGCCGTCCATGTTATTAAAAGGGTAAAAAGAAAACCGTATTGAATAATTTTTCCGAACATAATCGCCAATTTTAATTTTCGTTAAACTTCATCTGAAATGAACTGTCGACGGCCTCCTGCTGTTCTCTTTGCTCCTCTGCTTCAATTTTTCCCAGTTTCTGCGAAGCCGCTTCAATGATCCCGTCATTCTTATTGCTGTAATTTTCGACCACGCTCCGGAGGGTATGTTTCGCCTGAAACTCATTGCCCCGGTCGAGGTATATATCCGAAAGCAAAAGAAATGCTTTACCCATCCAGAATGGGTAGGGGGTTCCTTTTGAAATGAAGTCGTTAATTTCCGCTTCAGCTTTTTCCTTTTGACCGTTGATGTAATGGATACGGGAGACCAGGAATTTTGCTTCAGCCCCCTGCTCGAGTTTGGTATCGGCAGCCACGGCTTTCAGGGGATCCAGGGCTTCCCGGAGGTTTCCGGTAAGGTACTGTGATTTTCCCTCAATATAATTGGCTTCCCGCCTCCATGCTTCATTGACGGCCTCCGATTGCTTCACCTCCTGAGCAGCCCGGATCGCTTCGGGATAGTGTTCAAGTTCATAGTTGCACCGCATCTGGCCGGTGGTTGCTTTCAGACGGTTCCATTTGCTGTTGGCAACGGATTCAAGCCGGTTGAACAACCGGAGGGCCTCTTCATACCGGCCGGCATTGAAGGTTAGCTCAGATGCCCGGGAGAGGGCCTGTTCGCTAAAGATGTTGTTGGGTTGGCGGGCAACCCATGTATAATGTTCCTCTGCTCCGGAGAAATTGCCTTCGTTGTATTGGATCTCCGCCAGATAAAAATGGGCGTTGGTGGCAAAACTACCCTTAGGGTATTGATCCAGGTATTGTTGCAGCTGCACGGCAGCACGGGAATCTTTCGACATATAGAGCCGTTCCGCGGCCATGTAGGTCAGTGAATCTTTTTCCGAAACGGTCATGTCAGCCCCTCCATCCAGTGAACGGGTATATTTAAAATAGGCTTCCACATTATTCATCTCCAGGTAACAATTTTTTATACCCATCAAAGCGGTTTTCGCCTCGGATGTCCCCGGGTGGTTTTCCACCACCGCTTTATACTGCGTCAGCGCAGCCCCGAAATCACCAGCATTAAAATTCATCAATCCCAGCTGCAACAACGCTTTCCTGTATAAGTTGCTTTCCGGATGATCGTCGATCAACCGGCGATAGCTCCGGGTGGCGGTGGTATACTTGCCAAGCCGTTCACTGGCACGTCCCCGCTCAAACAACGCCTCATCGGCATAATCCGATTCGGGAAATTCCTGCAGCAAATGTTCCAGGGAATTGACCTTTCCCTCTGGATCGCCCCGAAGCCCCTGGCAAAAGGCAATCTGATACAGGGCATAATCCGATTCAAACACCCGCATTTCGTAAGCCTGCCGGTAATTTTTGATGGCAAGCGAATAATCGGTGCTCAGATAATAATAATCTCCCAGCCGGTTATAGGCATCGGCCAGTTTTTCCCTGTTCCCGTCGTCCGCCGATTGGATATAATTTCTAAAATGCCTGGCAGCAGCACTGTAGTCTTCCAGTTTAAAATAGACATACCCCATGTTGTAAGCCGCATCTTTATATTCCGCCAGTGAAAAGGCTCCGGGGGTTTTTAAAAACCGGGAATAGACCTCTGCCGAATGGTTATAATCCCCCACTCTGTAAAGCGCTTCCGCTTTCCAGAACAGCGCCCTGGCTTTCAGCTCCCGGCTGTAATCCCCGTTTTCAAGCGAAAGGTTAAAATAATCGATGGCCTGATTGTATGCCAGGTTGTTAAAGAGTTCCAGTCCGCGGTAAAAGGTCACGCGCTGGTAAGCCATCCACACTTCGGAGGTTTTGGTTTCGATCTTTTCGATCGAATTAATGGCATCGCGGTAATTGCGGGTCACCATAAACACTTCGGTCAAATAGCGGTAGGCCTCCGCATTTCTCCGCGAATCGGGATAATTCTCAATGTACCGGTCAAACGCCTTGATGGTTTCATTGAACGGGGAATAGGAAAGTTCGTATGTCAATTTGGCATAACTGAAAAGCGCATCCTCTTTGATCCGTTCGTCAAAATCGAATTCGGAAGCGGCTTCAAATGCCACCCGTGCCTTTTCTTTCTGATCCAGCTGAATGTAACAGTCCCCCAAATGATAACAGGCATTCTGGGCCATTTCATCCTCCCCTTTCGAGGCATTCTCCAACAGGGGAACCGCCTTTTCAAACTGCCCGGTATGGTAATAACAATAGCCGAGCAGATAATTGTCCTGGCGGGTTTTCGGCCCGGGCGTATCATAGTAGGTTTCCAGGTAGGGGATGGCTTTCTCGTAGGAGCGCAAATGAAAATAGGAGTCGCCCACAATCTTTGATAATTCGCTTTTGTGGTCCGGCTCCACCTCATCGATAACGGAAACCGTATAATTCACCACCTCCTGGTATTTCTGCTGTTTGTAGTAAATATGGCTCACATAAAGTGGGATCACCCGCGAGTAGGTGGGATCCCCGTTCAGTTTCGAAAAACCTTCCAGGGCCGATTGGTAATTCTCCCGCAGATACATGATATGCGCCCAGTAATAATTTGCAGGCCGGCTGTAGATACTGTTTTTATCCTTTACTTCATAAAATTCCGACAGGGCCTGATCTTCCTCATTCATCATCAGATGGGCATAACCATTCTGGTATTGCAACTGCGTACGCTCGGTTCCGGTCAGTTCCGAACGGTCGACTTCATCATAACTTCGCATAACCGAAGCATACTGCTTTTTATCGAAATGGAAGCGGCCAAGATTAAACCAGGCCCGGTTCAGGTAAGGGCTTTCGGGATAATCTTCGATGAAGGTCTCTACCATCCGGTAGCCCGAGGAGTGGCCCGCCTTCAGCGCCGATACCGATTTAAAATAAACAGCTTCGGAAAAAATTTCGGAGCGGGGGTCGACGGCTGCCTGGACCTTCTCAAACTGACGGTAGGCAGCATTAAATTTCCCCTGCCGGAAAAGTTCCCGGGCCAGTTGAATTTCTGCAGTCTCCGCTTCAAAAAAAGCAGTCTTCTGGGCAAAAAGGGAAAAGGACAAAAAAATGAGTGCTGGAAATAATAATAAAATCCGTATTGTCTTCATGCTCTATTTTTGTTTGAAAGCCGCCGAGAAAATAATCACTGCAAACATCCCGTTTACAAGGGCAGCCTGTTGGATCGAAATTCTAAAATAGGTATAATCATTCGCATACCGTGAAAAAAAACGTTCTATTTTCTTAACAAGAAACTGTTCATTTCTTTTATTTATTATCCAATGCTTTAAAAAAAATAGGGCTATCTTCGGAAAGACGAGGGTAAAATGAATGAAACCAAACAAATAGAATTGATCGGGGCAGCGATCTATCAAAGGGAGCATCTGGTGCTCTCCGGTGTTAATCTGACGGTCGGGGCAGGCGAATTTGTTTACATCATTGGAAAAGTGGGCACCGGCAAATCCAGCCTGATCAAGACCCTGCATGCGGAGTTGCCGTTAATATCGGGCTTGGGGATTGTTGCAGGTTTCCAGTTACGGGGAATTAAACACAAGGCCATTGCCTTGCTGCGCCGGAATATCGGGGTGGTATTCCAGGATTTCAGGTTATTATCAGACCGCAATGTCTATGAGAACCTATCCTTTGTTTTAAAAGCGACCGGCTGGAAAAACAAAGCGGCGATGGAGCAGCGGATCGATGCGGTCCTGCAACAGGTGGGGATGGCCGGAAAAAAAAGCCAGATGCCCCACCAGCTCAGCGGGGGGGAGCAGCAGCGGATCGTAATCGCCCGGGCCATCCTGAACGATCCCCTCATAATCCTTGCCGACGAACCCACGGGAAACCTCGACCCGGAGACTTCCCGGGAAATACTCGACCTCTTTTTCACCCTGAACAACGAAGGAAAAACCGTGGTGATGGCCACCCACGATTATGCGGCGATTGCCGGCAGACCGGCACGCACCCTTGTCTGCAGCGGGGGAACTTTAACTCCTCCGGCCCGCGAAAACAATCCTTCCGGATTTAAAAATCAGATTCAACAGAACCGGGAAGCGTGACCGGGGGATCATAAAAACGGCCGGAAAATATCCTGCAGCACCTTCTCCTCCCTCTCCCAGATAAACAATTCAGCTGCCTTTTTAAGATTCCGTTCCCACTGGTCCCGCCGGGACACATCAGAAAGCATATCACCAATCGTGCGGGCCAGCTCTTCGGGACCGCGCGAATCAATGACTTTCCCGATTTGATAATGATTCACGACGGCAGCCATTTCGGGCAACGCAGACACAAGGACCGGAACCTGCGCCTGGATATAATCGAAAAGTTTATTGGGCAGTGCATAGCGGTAGTTCAGGCCCACATCCTCCTCGAGGGATATTCCCAGATCGGCACACGGAGTCAGCCGGATAAGATCCTCCACCGGCAGCCGTCCCAAAAAGCGTACCTTTTGTTGTACCCCTTCGTTTTCGGTCAACCGCATGAGCGACGCTTTCAGGTTCCCGTCACCGGCAATCACCAGCCGCACCCCTTCCAAAAATTTCATGGCGCGGATGGCGTTTTCCAGTCCCCGGTGAACATTCACCGCTCCCTGGTAAAGGACTATCTTTTCCGCCCCCGTGCGCTCTTCTTTCCTTTCCGGAGCAAAAGATCGGGCGCGGGGAACATTCCGCACCACCCGGAAGGAGGTCCCGTATTTCTCCCGGTAATACCGGGCAATCGATTCGCTGACGGTGAAGGCATGCGCCAGTCCGGGAACCATCTTGCGCTCCAGCCACTCCCAGATCCGTTTGATCCGGGGGCGGTCCACCAGCTCGGGGACTTCGGGGAAGAGTTCATGACTGTCGTACACCAGGGGACAGCGTTTTGCTCTTGATGCCAAAAAATTGGCGGGCAGGGCATCGAGGTCGTTAGCCAGCAATACATCGGCTTTGGAAAACAGCAGAAAAAAAAGCAACCGGAGATTAAAGCAAAGGTAAAACAGGGGGCCTTTTCTGAAAAGGAGCCTGAAACGGCGGGTATCATAACTTCTTGAAGCAAGGGACAGGCTCCTGGGCAAAATCCTTCCCACCAGCAAAACGCTGAACCCTGCATGGTGAAGGGTGGTGCAAACTTTATGAACCCGGTTGTCGGAAACCAGATCGTTGGTTACCGAAACAATGATCCGTTTTTTTGACGTTTTCCCCATCGGATGATTTTTTTGGAATTGCCGGTATTCTCCTGATCCCTTTCCTTTTTAATGTAAAAATGGGATTTTTTTTTACACCCTTTACAACCGGTGCAAAAAAAGGACCGGTTGCGTGCAACATCCATCGCAAAATCATTTCCCGGAAAAATTCAGCGGGCTACACAAATTCGCTGCCGTGTCCCGGACTTCCGAATAAATGTTCCGGTTAATGAAAAACAGTCCTTTTTCCAGGACAAGGGGAGGCGGCAATGTACTGATGCACATGGGAAGTGCTCCGGGTCAGGAAAAGACACGATCAATGCCGGCCGTTTCGACCTTCCGGTCCACCTTCCGGATCAACCCCTGCAATACTTTTCCGGGTCCGATTTCGGTAAATGAAGCAGCGCCATCGGCAATCATCTGCTGCACGGTCTGGGTCCACAAGACCGGTGCCGTCAGCTGGGCAACCAGGTTTTTCCTGATCGATGCGGGATCGGTAACCGGTTGTGCACTGACATTTTGGTATACCGGACAAAACGGTTTTTCAATGGGGGCAGCATCGATGGCAGCGGCCAGTTCTTCGCGGGCAGGCTCCATGAAAGGAGAGTGAAAAGCCCCGCCGACAGGAAGCTTCAGTGCACGGCGTGCACCCTTTTCCGTTAATATTTTACACGCTTCCTCCACCCCGGCAACCGATCCTGAGATAACCAACTGACCGGGACAGTTGTAATTCGCCGGAATGACCACCTCATCCACCGAGCGGCAGACTTCTTCCACTACCTCATCGGACAGTCCAACAATGGCGGCCATGGCGGAAGGTTCCTTTTCGCAGGCCTTCTGCATGGCCAGGGCCCGTTTCAGAACCAGCGACAACCCGTCATCAAAGGAGAGGGCCCCGCTGGCCACCAGTGCCGAAAATTCGCCCAGCGAATGGCCGGCAACCATGCCGGGGGCAAAATCCTTCAGGGTCCGCGCCAGAATGACCGAATGCAAAAAAATGGCGGGTTGCGTGACTTTGGTCTGCTTCAGGTCATCCGCAGTCCCCTCAAACATGATTTCTGTAATTCCGAAACCCAGGATTTCGTTGGCCTTATCAAACAGGCTCCGGGCTTCAGCAGAATTTTCATACAGATCTTTCCCCATTCCGGGGTATTGCGCTCCCTGTCCGGGAAAAACAATGGCCTTCATACAAACATCCTTTAAAATTTGAACCGCAAAGTTAATTGAATTTTTCACTCCACGGTCACCGACTTGGCCAAATTCCGGGGCTGATCCACATCACATCCCCGCAGGACGGCCATGTGATAGGCAAGCAGCTGAAGGGGAATAACAGCCAGCAGGGGGGCAAGGGCCGGATGGGACTCTTCGATCTCGATCACATCGTTGGCCAGTTTCTTCAACCCCTCATCCCCTTTGGTAACAAGGGCAATGACATTCCCTTTCCGTGCTTTCACTTCCTGGATGTTGCTGACGATCTTTTCATAGTACGCATCATGCGGGGCCACCACAATAACGGGAAGGTTATCATCCACCAGGGCAATGGGACCGTGTTTCATCTCCCCGGCAGGATATCCCTCGGCATGGATGTAAGAGATCTCTTTCAGTTTCAGGGCTCCTTCAAGAGCCACGGGGAAAAGGGAACCCCGTCCGAGGTACAAGGCATCCGAAGCGTCCGCGTATTTTTCAGCGATCTGTTTTATCCGGCCATTGGTTTTCAGGAGGGCATCTCCCTTTTGAGGAATTGCAGCCAGCTCCTTCACCAGTTCCCCGTATTTGCCGGCAGGTAAAGTCCCTTTCGTTCGTGCCAGCTTCAAAGTAAACAACGTAAGCACTGTCACCTGCGCGGTGAAGGCCTTGGTGGAGGCCACACCAATCTCCACCCCTGCATGGGTGAACACCCCGGCATCGGTCTCCCGGGCAAGGGTGGACCCCACCACGTTGCAAATTCCCAGCGCCAAAGCCCCCTTCTCCTTAACCAGGCGCAATGCCGCCAGGGTATCAGCTGTTTCACCGCTCTGGCTGATCAGGATCACCACGTCCTCTTTTTCCAGGACAGGTTTCCGGTAACGGAACTCCGAGGCATATTCCACTTCCACGGGTATCCGTGCATACTCCTCCAGCAGATACTTTCCAATGAGGGCCGCATGCCAGGAAGTTCCGCAACCAATGATCACTATCCGCCGGGCTCCGGCAATCCGCGGAAAGACCGCATGCAGTCCCCCGAGCACAATTTCAGAATGTTCAGGCTTTAAGCGCCCCTTAAAGGTCTCTTCGATGGTCCGGGGTTGTTCAAAGATCTCTTTCAGCATGAAATGTTCAAAACCGCCCTTATCCAGCTCCCCGATTTTCAAATCCAGGTTGGAAACGGTAATGGAGACCGGACTATTTTTGATATTCTTCAGGGTAAAACCGTCCTTTTTGATCACCGCCATTTCGTTGTCTTTCAGGTAGACTGCCTGGCTTGTGAATTCAGCAAGGGGGGCGGCGTCACTGGCAATAAAATATTCCCCTTTCCCGAGGCCTGCCACCAGCGGACTGCCCTTCCGGGCCACCACCATTTTATCGTTCTCGGTATTGCACAAAACCGCGATCCCATAGGCGCCCACCACTTTCAGCAGCGCCAGCTCAACAGCCATTTCCACGGAGACTTCACTGTCCTGGTTATAAAAATATTGTATCAGGTTCGCCAGCACTTCGGTATCGGTTTCGCTGCGAAACCGGAATCCCCGGACCATTAAATCCTCTTTGAGAAGCGCATAATTTTCAATGATCCCGTTATGCACCACCGAAAAGTTCCCGTCCATCGATTGATGGGGATGCGCATTTTCGTCGCTGGGTTCGCCATGGGTTGCCCAACGGGTATGGCCGATCCCGGTATTGCCAACGGTATTTTTTGAGGCAGCAAAATTTTCGAGATCAATGACCTTCCCGGCTTTTTTAAAAATTTCGGTTTTCCCGTTGAGCAAAGCGATGCCCGCCGAGTCGTACCCCCGGTATTCCAATTTTTTCAGTCCGTTAATTAACAGGGGATAAGCATCCCGGCCGCCGATATATCCAACGATACCACACATAAGGATTGATGATTTAAATATTGAAGTTAAAATTGAGGTTGCAGTTTTTTTGTTTGCTTCATCCGGTCGATGAGTTCGTTGCCAAGGGCTTCTTTTTTCTCCATATGAACCCGGATGGCCTGTACGGTCTCATTCTTTTCCACCTCCCCCCGCACCTGGGCAAAGTCGAGCTCCCGGGCACCATCCTGCCCGTCCACTCCAAAGCCGGTCATTTTTGTCAGCGAGAACTCCTTTTTGGCATCTTCATAAAGCAGGCGGTCAATGTCCAGGACACTCGCTTTCCATTTCTCCACCACGGCAATTACATCCTCTGCCGTAAATTCATCCGTTTTTTTTCCGTAAAAATCTCCCAGCACATCCGCAGCCCAGGTCCATTCATAATTGTAATAATTTTTATGGAGTGCATGTAAAGCGGCATTCACCTCTTCGAGGGTAGTTGTTTCCCCCTTTTCGATCGATTGAAGCAATTTATCAAGAGCTTCGAAGGGGCAAATAAGGCCGGAGAGGTCGACCCAGTAACCTTTTCCTGTCAGGGTATCGGGTTTCAATACATCCCGGATATCCTCCGGAGAGGCATACTCCCTTCCTTCAAGCCGGGATATAAGGGAATTTCCAAGGAATTTCCAGATAGCCATTTCGTAAAGCTTAATGCCGCGTTCGAGTG
>JAGYMR010000055.1 GCA_018400515.1 Tangfeifania sp. | reverse complement strand
TCCGGAGAATCCGATTGGAGGGAATATCGATTTGATCCTGGTAAACGACAGCAATTACACGTTGCTTTATCATTATGCACATTATCGTGACGGAAAATACAATACCGTGCTGCACGGAACGGTTCCTCCCAATTCCGATGCAGAGCTGGAGAGCATCGGACTGGGTGATTTGAATGATCTGCCTGAATATTGTTTCCATCTGATCTTTTTCCGCGAGGAGGACAGGGAATGGCATCAGGCCATCCGGAAAAAGTTCCGGGTCAATCCCGTGAAGTTTTATAAGGAGAAAAGTTTTCTGCCCAATGACTTTTTCCATGAGAATGCCATGATTTATCAGATCGCGGAAGACATCTTAAATACAGAGATCGATAAGCTCACCGAAGACGATTTCAGAAAAGTAGTGAAGTCAAAAGAGAAGAAACCGGTTGTGGAGCAGAAGCCCAAAAAGCAGGATCATGAGACTCTGGAGGTGGATTTGCATATCCATGAACTGGTGGATAACACGACCGGTCTTTCCAATAAGGAAATACTGGATATACAGATGGAAAAAGTGGAACGTGAGATGCATGCTGCCGTTCAGTCACGTGTAAAGCGGATCATTTTTATTCATGGAGTAGGACAAGGGGTGTTAAAACAGGAGATTGCCAAACTGCTGAAAAAGAAATTTCCCAAATTTACGTTTCAGGATGCCTCCTTCCGGGAGTATGGTTATGGCGCCACGATGGTGATTCTGAGGAAAAAATAGGATAATCTCCGGCATGTTTGGTGTTGGTATGGTTTTTGGATTTTTATGGTGGAGTTAAAAGTATTATTTTTGCATCGACGGCAGGTTGCTTTATCGCCCCGGTGAAAGCCGGGGAGGAAAGTCCGGGCAACAAAGGGCACCGTGCTTCCTAACGGGAAGAACTCCGCAAGGGGTTAGCAGCGTAACAGAAAATAACCACCCCGTTTCGATGGATTCGTCGCGGGGAACGGGTGAAAAGGCGGGGTAAAAGCCCACCGGTGGCTGTGGCAACACGGTCAGCCGTACGCCTCACGGGTTGCAAAGCCAAATATATCCCGATTGTGCAGCTGTTGCGACACAGCGGGGCGGCCCGCTCCGTTTCCGGTGGCACACCGGAAGTCGGGAGGGGTAGGCTGCAAGGACCAAAACAGCGATGTTTTGGCAAGATAAATGATAAAGGTTCCGGTGAAAGCCGGAATACAGAACCCGGCTTATAAACCTGCCGTCTTTTTTTTGTAAAACATTATTTCAAAATATCCTCCAGTGCTTCTTCGATCGTTAAATACCGAAAGACAAACCCTTCTTTTAATAACTTTTGAGGCATGACGGCCGGACTTTCGGTGAGGAGGGTGGAGGCTTTGCCGTAAATCATTTTCAGCGCGAAAGAAGGAATCGTAAAAAAGGCCGGCCGGCGGAGTATCCGGGCCATGGTCCGGGTAAAACAGGCATTGTTGATTTGCTGCGGGGCAGCCAGGTTATATACACCGCCTGTGCCAGGTGTGTCAATGGCCCATTGAAAGGCCTTTGCCAGGTCGGCTTCATGCACAAAGGGAAAGGGTTGTTTTCCGCTGCCAATCCTGCCGCCCAGCCCCAGCTTAAACGGCAGTAACAGTTTTTTTATGATGGCCGACTTTTTCCCGAGCACAAGTGAAATCCTGAACAGGGTCAGCTGCAATCCTTCCGGCAGTTGCCGCCATGCCTCTTCCCAGCCTTTCACCACCTCTCCCAAAAATCCGGTGTCAAGATTCCGGCTTTCTTCGCTGTGATGTATTCCGGTGGCATAGATACCGGATGCTGAAGCAGAAATTACTTTTCGCGGACGTTGATCTTCCGGAAGCAGGTTGATGGCACACACCAGGTTTTTTACGGTGAGTACCCGGCTGTTGAGGATCTCATTCCTGTTTTTGGCCGTCCATCGCTGTAATATCGGCGCCCCGGCAAGATTGATCAGGATGGCACTGTTTTTTAACGCATCTGCCAGTTTCTCCGGAGGTCCGTATAACTGTTCCCTGCTGATCCTGCCAACACGGTGACCCTCTTTCTGAAGCTCCTGCCGGATCACATTTCCGAGGTAGCCTGAATAGCCGGTCATTTTGATTTCTAAGGTTCCATTGTTTAATACCATGCCGATAAAATTAATGCAACGAGCATGATCAAATTAACACAAAAAATGATGAATAAACAATATACGAGTTCATATGCCAGCTTTGAAAATTGTTTAATCATATGATACGACCCTGTGAATTTTATTTCATACCTTTAAAATAAACTTTTAAATGGCAACACAGGAATGTGAAACAAGTGATAAAAGAACGGCTTGGGGCGGGGTAAGACTCCAGTAATTATTCCCCGTTTTATGCCGCAAGGCGCGGTTCACGTTAAGGATTTTAAAAGTTCCTGTTTCTGTGATGATCATTACCCTTCGTTTTGTTACTTTTACATGACAAAAAAATGTTGGATGTACCGAAGGATTCGTATCGTTTGGCAGAGGTATTCCCGGTTGTGGATGCACAAGCTCATTTTGTGGCGCATCGCCCGCATTCCGGAGCGGCAGTTTCTTTACCTCCTGAGTCTGGTGGTGGGCCTTTTCAGTGGTCTGGCTGCTCTCACCCTGAAAAACCTCATTCATTTTGTGCCCGTCTGGCTCACCCGCTGGCTTGAGGTGGATTCCATCAGTTATTTGTTTTTGGTTTATCCCCTGATCGGAATTTTTCTCACGATACTTTTCGTCCGCTATATTGTCCGCGACAACATTGGTCACGGGGTATCCAAAATTTTATATTCCATTTCCCGGCAAAGCAGCCGGATCAGATCGCATAACAACTGGTCGTCGATGATGGCCAGTTCACTGACCATTGGTTTTGGCGGTTCTGTGGGAGCCGAGGCCCCCATCGTGCTTACCGGGGCTTCCATCGGATCAAACCTGGCCCGTGTTTTCCGGCTGAACTATAAATATGTCACCCTTATGGTGGGTTGTGGTGCCGCCGGGGGAATTGCCGGCATTTTTAACGCGCCCATCGCCGGGATCGTTTTTACCCTCGAAGTGCTGATGCTCGATCTGACAATGGCCTATCTGATCCCTTTGCTCATTTCATCGGTTACAGCGGCTACTCTTTCCTTCTTTTTTATGGGAGAGGATGTACTGCTGCACTTTGCCGAGGTGAAACCGTTTTCTGTCGATACCATCTGGTTTTATATCCTGCTTGGTGTGTTTACCGGGATCGCAGCGATCTATTTTACGCGAATGACCATGTTCCTTGAGCGAAGGTTTAAGGTCATTAAATCCTGGGGAATTCGATTACTTATTGGCGGAGGGATCATGGGATTGCTGGTGTTTCTTTTTCCTCCGCTGTGGGGGGAAGGTTATCGGGAGATTGCCATGATTTTTAACGGGAATGGCCTTGAAATGTTAAATAATTCGCTGTTTTTTGACTGGAAAAACAATGAATACCTGATGCTTGTTTTTCTGGCCGGGGTACTCATATTTAAAGTGATTGCCATGGTGGCCACTACCGGATCGGGAGGCATCGGAGGTATATTTGCACCTACGCTGTTCATGGGGGCTATTGCCGGGTATTTCTTCGCATTGCTTGCAGGTGTTGCTGGCAACATTGAGTTACCGGGCGATAACTTTGCCCTGGCGGGTATGGCCGGTATGATGGCTGCCGTGATGCACGCACCGCTGACAGCTATTTTTTTAACGGCCGAGATGACAAGGGGGTACGAGCTGATCATCCCGCTGATCATCACTTCCACGGTCGCTTATTTAACCATCATGGGCTTTGAGCCCTATTCCGTTTATACCAAGCATCTGGCGCAGGCAGGCGATCTGCTGACGCATCACAAAGACAAAACCGTGCTTCGCATGATGAACGTCAGGAAGCTCATTGAAACCGATTTTGAGGTGTTGTCGCCCGATGCCACCCTCCGTGATCTCGTGAAAGCCATTTCCGTGTCGCACCGGAACCTGTATCCGGTAGTGGATGAGGAGGGATACCTCAAAGGAATGGTGAAACTGTCTGATGTGCGCGGTCTGATCTTTGAGCACGAACTGTATGACAAGATCATGGTAAAAGACCTGATGTATATGCCCGAATTTTTTATTTCTCCCGATGACAGCATGGAAAACGTAGCTGCTAAATTTGAATCCTGTGGCCGCTACAATCTGGCAGTCATAGAAGACGGAAAATACCTGGGATTTATATCGCGTGCCGTGGCTTTCTCCAAATACCGTAAAACCGTTCAGGATTTTTCAAACGAATAATAGGATGGTATGTCAACAACACGTCGTTCTTTTCTGATCAAATCCACCCTGGCTGCTGCGGGATTCACATTGCCTGAGCCCATATTTCCTTGTGCTGTTCGGGAAAAACATGAATTTCCGGTGGTATTGTCAACGTGGAATCACGGTCTCCCTGCCAACGAAGCTGCCTGGCAGGTGCTTTCGTCCGGCGGTTATGCGCTGGATGCTGTAGAAAAAGGTGTTCGCGTTCCGGAGGGCGATCCCGGGGTGAATTCCGTGGGGGTTGGCGGTGCTCCCGATGCCGGCGGAAAAGTCACGCTCGATGCCTGCATCATGGATGAAAAAGGCCATGCCGGAAGCGTCGCTTTTTTGCAACACATTAAACATCCGATATCGGTTGCCCGGTTGGTGATGGAAAAAACGCCCCACGTAATGCTCTGTGGGAAAGGAGCATTGAAATTTGCGCTCGACAATGGCTTCAGGAAAGAAAAGCTGCTGACCAGGAAGATGCGTAAACGATGGAAATCCTGGGTTAAGAGCGGAGAGGGATATCATCCGGGAATCAATATTGAAAATCAACCGGCAGAGAACCACGATACCATCAGTATGCTGGCTCTCGATCAGGCAGGACGCCTTTGCGGGGCATGCACCACCAGCGGACTGGCTTATAAAATGCATGGCCGGGTGGGAGATTCACCCATCATTGGCGCCGGGCTGTTTGTCGATGGTGATGTGGGGGGTGCTGCGGCTACCGGCACCGGAGAGCTGGTCATGAAGACCCTGGGGGCGTTTTTAATTGTGGAGCTCATGCGCAACGGCATGTCGCCCGGCGAAGCCTGCAGGGCAGCCATCTCCCGGATAACAGAAAAAATTCCCGGATACAGGAAACATCAGATCGGTTACATTGCCCTGAATAAGTGGGGCGAAACAGGCACCGCAAGTCTGCAACCGGGGTTTGAATATGCCCTGAAAACAAACCGGTATTGTGGCATCAAAGAGGCTGATTCCTGGTTAAAAAAACTGTAAGCATGCCACGTGTTTGCAGATTTCTTTTATTTTTGTGTGTGGTTTCGTCATTGTAAAGTTTTTGGTCATGGTTTATAAAGCAAAATCTGTTGTTGTCTTTTTTGCTTTTTTCTCCGGGTTCTTCCTTATTTTTTCCTGTAACCGGAAACATATGGAGTCAGCGCCGGAGCGGATCAACATGCCGGCGGCTGGAATCAAAATGATGTAAGGCCTCAGCACCGCTTCCTGCGTGTGAAAGGAGGATTCCTTTATGGCAAAGTGTCGCGTGAAAACGGAACCCCGGTACTCCGGTTCCAGCATCGCGATGTGGATGGAAACGTAGTGCATGAAGAGGTGTTTCAAAGGTAAAAAACCTGTATAAAAATGATATCTATGAAAATTCTGACTTTTATTTCTGTTGTTTTTGTTTCTGTTTTGATGTCCGGATGCCAGACTGAAAAGAAAGAAGAAGTCGCCATTCGGCCCAACATCCTGTTTGCCATCAGCGACGATCAGTCGTTTGGTCACACCAGTTTCGCCGGCAGCAAGTTTGTTCACACGCCGGCTTTCGACCGGGTTGCCCGCGAAGGGATTTATTTTTCGAACTGCATCGCCGGCTCCCCGGGCTGCGCACCTTCGCGCAGCAGTCTGGTTACCGGCCGCTATCACTGGCAAAACGAACAGTCGGGCCAACATGCCTCTTCGTGGATGAAAAAGCACGTACCGTTCGTAGATCTGCTTGAATCAAACGGTTATACTACGGGGCGGACAGGCAAAGGGGTTTCTCCTTTCCGGTACGCACGGAATGAAAAGGATTCCCTCTGGCGGTCGACCGATGCCGCCGGCCTTGCACACAGCAACATCCGGTATGAAGAAGGTACACCCGGCGATGAGCGGCCGGCAAAGTTCATCAGTCCGGTGAACTACTTTGAGAACTTTAAGTATTTTATGGAAAATGTGCGGGGCGAGAAACCGTTCTTCTTCTGGTATGGTGCCACCGAACCTCACCGCGCTTATGAGCAGGATGCCTGGAAACGAACAGATAAAAATCCGGAAGATGTAGTGGTTCCCGGATTTTTTCCGGATCATGAGATTGTACGAGGTGATATTCTGGATTATGCGGTGGAAATTGAATGGTTTGACCTTCATTTGCAGCGCATGCTGGAGTACCTTGAAAAAGCCGGTGAACTGGAGAATACCATTGTAATTGTTACATCTGACAACGGAATGCCCTTCCCGCGGGCTAAGGCCAACTGCTATGAGTACGGCATTCATGTTCCTTTTGCGGTGCGTTATCCCAATGAATATCCCGGGGGAAGGCTCGTTGATGACCTGTTGAGTTTTGCCGATCTGGCACCAACGATCCTGGAAATTACCGGTACAAGCCCCGAAGGCATGCTGCCCATTTCGGGGAAGAGCGTTTTGGACATCCTCAAATCGAAAAACAGCGGGGTGGTTGACCCGGACAAAAAATACGTTTTTGCCGGCCGTGAACGTCACTCCAGTTCACGATACCTTAACCGGGGCTATCCGCAACGGGCCATTCGCAGTCATGATTATCTTCTGATCTGGAACATGAAACCCGATCGCTGGCCGGCAGGTGCTCCTCAGCGTATAAAACCCGGCACGGAAGATGAGTTGCTTCCCATGTATGGGATCGATGAAAATGGAAAATATCAAACCGGCCAGGCATTCACCGACATCGATGCTGCACCGACAAAATCATTTATCATTGAAAACCGGCAGGATGAATCCATTCGTCCATTTTTCGACATGGCCCACGCCAAACGGCCTGAATTCGAACTGTACGATATTAAGAAAGACCCTTATAATCTGACTAACCTGGCAGGGGATCCCGCGTTTAAAGAAATCGAAGAGGAACTGAAAAAGGTGCTGAAGTCTGAATTGGAAAAATCACAGGATCCCCGGGTGACGGGACCGGATAAGGAAATTTTTGATTCTTACGTCCGTTACAGTCCCATGCGGGAATTTCCGAAACCGTAGGCCATTGATGCCGGTTGTAAAAATCCCGGATTTTCTAAATACATGTATTGATACTTTAAGACCTTTTAGTCTTGTAATCGGAATAATAACGTTTCCGGAAAGAAATTGTTTGGTTGGATGCCCTTCTTTCTCATTCTTCACTTCGGGCATCAATCCTTCCGTAATAGGAAATAGCCTGGCGGCTGGTGCTGGTAACGTTCAGGGTAGCATATCCCAGGTCGGAGATAAAGAAGGTATAATGGAGCAGATCCATCTTATTTTTCACTTCTGTTTTTATCAGATACTGCTCGTTTTTATATTCCATTTCATAGCTTTGAACGGGTTGGACAAAGTCCAGGGCTGACCTCAGACTTCCGTATTCCGCGCGATACGCCACTCCGTAAAACGGCAGGTACGATGTAAGGGTATCGCCTTTAATTTCAACATCGTATGAATGGTTCAGATGGATGCTTCCTCCTCCGAGGGGCATGGCATGGGTGGCTTCGAAGATAAAGGATTTTCCGTTGATCATTTCTTTTACCGCTTCCATTCTTTTCTCCTGCCTTTCGGCCCGCCGTTCCTTGCGGCTTTTGACTGGTTCCTGGGCTATGGCCGGAATTACAAATAAAACCAACAGAATAGATATTATTATTTTTTGTTTCATGAGAATGAATTTAATGTTTTGTGATTCGGTAATATGTATTTCGTTTACATCATTCGTAAAGTCCGGATAATTCATGAATTATTCCATGTTCCGACTATCGTTCAGATTGGGTGTTTATGTTTGTTTTATGGCATTTAAATTTTATCATTCTTGTAATTTAGACTATTTTCGTTCAGGATTTCTATAAAGATCCTGCAAAAATTGTTCCGGCAGTTTTTACGAATAAAAAGAAAAGAGGTTATGGATAAAAAATTTATTGGAGCTCATGTAAGTGCAGCGGGAGGTGTCGGGAATGCACCAGCAAATGCCCATCGGATTGGCGCCACAGCTTTTGCGCTGTTCACAAAAAATCAGCGGCAGTGGCAGGCTCCGCCGTTGAAGAAAGAGCATATTGAAGCTTTTAAGAATAATTGTAAAAAGTATGGGTATCAATCGTGGCAGATCTTGCCACACGACAGTTATCTGATAAATCCTGGTCATCCCGATAAAACAGCGTTGCAGAAATCGCGCGATGCTTTCCTGGATGAGATGCAGCGTTGTGAGATGCTGGGGCTCGACCGGCTCAATTTTCATCCGGGAAGTCACCTGCATCAGATCAGCGAAGAAGAGTGTCTGGCAACCATTGCCGAATCGGTCAACCTGGTGCTTCAACAAACAGAAGGAGTCACCGCGGTGATTGAAAACACGGCCGGACAGGGAACCAACCTTGGGTTTTCGTTTTACCAGATAAAGGGGATCATCGACCGGGTAGATGATACAAGCCGGGTGGGTGTTTGCATCGATACGGCACATGCTTATTCCGCGGGTTACGATATCAGCACCAAAGCAGGATTTGAAAAAGTTTTCAGGGAGTTTGATGAGGTTATTGGTTTTAAATACCTGAAAGGGATGCATCTGAACGATTCTAAGAAGGAACCCGGTTCAAGGGTTGACCGGCATGCCAGTTTAGGGAAAGGCACGCTGGGAATGGAAGTGTTTGAGTGCATCATGAAAGACGAACGCTTTAACGGCATCCCCCTGATTTTGGAAACTCCCGATTCCGACCGCTGGGCGGAAGAGATACAAATCCTTAAAAACCTGATAAATGAGTGAAACGGTATATCTGAACGGAGCATTTGTTTCAAAAGAGGAAGCGGCCCTTTCGCCTGATGATCGCGGATTTTTATTTGCAGACGGCGTTTATGAGGTAACAAAATTCTACCTTGGAAAGCCCTTTCGTCTTTCCGATCACTTGCAGCGACTGAAAAGAAGTCTCGGTGAGCTGCAAATTGAATTTGACGGATTGGATGGTCTGGGACAGGTTTTTGCTCAACTCCTCAAAAGGAATCAGTTGCATGAGGCTCATGCGGGTATTTATATCCAGATTACCCGTGGTACCAATAAACGGGTGCATCACTTCCCTCAGAACCTAAAGCCAACGGTATATGCCTTTGCCTTTGCTTTTCCTTCCTTTTCGGAAAACCTGGAAAACGGTATTAAAGTCATTACCCGGGAAGATATTCGCTGGTTGCGGTGCGATATAAAATCGGTGGCTTTGCTGCCCAATACCATGCTGTATAATCAGGCGGTGGAAGCCGGGGCAGGGGAGTGTGTGCTGATCCGGGACGGAATGGTTACTGAAGCCACACACTCCAGTGTGTTGGCTGTAAAAAACGGAACGGTGATTACCCATCCGCTTTCAAATCTGATTTTACCGGGGATCAACCGCAAAGTGGTGTTGGAGATTTGTGCCGAAAACAATATTCCGGTGCAGGAACAGGCTTTTTCAGAAAAGGAATTGTATGAGATGGAGGAACTGATGATTACCGGAACGGGAAGCGAGGTTGCACCCGTCGTGCAGGTCAATGATACTCCTGTTGGCAATAAAAAACCGGGCGATATCACCCGGTTTTTGCAGCGCAAATTTTTTGAAAAGGTGGACCCTAATTCAACATTTTCTTTACCTGTGTATAAACATTTTCTCCGTTGAAGCCCAGTTTTTCGTCGAGCACCTTGTATGGAGCGGAATAGCCAAAGGTTTCCAGACCCCATATTTTTCCGTTTTCGCCCACCAGTCCGGCCAGGGTAACAGGCAATCCTGCTGTTAGTCCGAACCGTGGTATGCCGGTTGGGAGCACGTTTCCCTGGTAATCTTCCGGTTGGTTGCGAAACAGCCCTTCTGAGGGAGCAGATACCACCTGAACATTGAGTCCGTCACGTTCGGTGAGCAGATTAGCCCCTTCCACCAGAGTGGATACCTCTGAGCCACTGGCAACCAGCACCACGTCGGGTTTGCCGGCCGGTTTCAAGACGACATAAGCCCCTTTTTCTGCCTGCAGTGCCAATTCATAGGCATTTCCCTTCACCGGAAGATTTTCTACGTTTTGGCGTGAAAGAATCAGTGCAGTAGGAGTAGTTGTATTTTCGAGTGCCATTTTCCAGGCAACGGTTGTTTCGTTTCCGTCGGCCGGCCGGAGCACCAGCACGCTGTTTTGGTCGCTGTGGTTTTTCAGCTTTTCCATCAGCCTGATTTGTGCTTCCTGTTCCACCGGCTGGTGGGTAGGACCGTCTTCTCCCACGCGGAATGCATCGTGTGTCCAGACGTATTTTACCGGCAGCTCCATCAGGGCAGCCAAACGGACGGCAGGTTTCATGTAATCGGAGAAAACAAAGAATGTTCCGCACACCGGAATGACACCTCCGTGCAGCGCCATACCGTTGGCCATGCAGGCCATGGTAAGTTCGCTCACGCCGGCTTGCAGGAATGACCCACTGAAATCTCCTTTTTTCAGGGCGGAGGTTTTTTTCAGAAATCCGTCGGTCTTGTCGGAGTTGGAGAGGTCTGCCGAAGCCACGAGGAGGTTCTCCACCTTGCCGAACATGGCTCCTAACACCGCTCCTGATGCACCCCGGGTGGCGACGTTTGGTTTTTGTTCAATGGCAGAGAAGTCAAAATTTGCTCCCTGGTCAGAGAAGAATTTTTCCCATTTGGCAGCCAGCTCGGGGTTTTTTGCTTTCCATTCAGCCTGTTTTGCTTTTTTTGCTTTGGCTGCTTCTATCAGCTCTTTTTTACGTTTGTCGTAAAGTGCCTGCACATCGTCCAGAATCTGAAAGGGATTTTCCGGATTGCCCCCCAGGTTTTCAATGGTTTTGGCAAATGAAGCTCCCGCACCTGTCAGCGGCATTCCGTGGGTGGATGTTTCCTTTTCAAAACTTTCACCGACTTCGGTAACAGCTCCCTTGCCCATGATGGTTTTACCAATGATCAGGGTAGGCTTTTCTGTTTCGGCATTGGCTTTTTTCAGCGCATCCCGTATTTGGTCCGGATCGTTTCCATCGATTGTGAGCACATGCCAACCCCAGGCTTCGTATTTTTTTGCCGTATCCTCATGGGTAACTTCTTCTGTTTTAGTAGAGAGCTGAATGTCGTTTGAGTCATAGAACATGATCAGGTTTCCCAGTCCCAGGTATCCGGCAATACGCCCTGCACCCTGTGACACTTCTTCCTGCACACCGCCATCGGAAATAAATGTATATATTTTGTGCGACATCCAATCGCCAAAACGTGCCGACAGGAATCGTTCGGATATGGCAGCTCCAACGGCCATGGTATGGCCCTGACCAAGAGGTCCGGAGGTGTTTTCAATCCCCCGTTCAACATCCAGTTCGGGATGTCCGGGAGTGACACTGCTCCACTGCCTGAAATTCATCAGGTCTTCCATGTTGTAGAAGCCTGCCATGGCAAGTACCGAATAAAGCATGGGCGACATGTGCCCCGGATCAAGAAAAAACCGGTCGCGATTGGCCCAGGTCATATCCGAGGGATCATAGTTTAAAAATTCAGAATATAAGATGTGGATGTAATCAGCTCCACCCATGGCTCCTCCCGGGTGACCCGATTTTGCTTTCTCAACCATAGAGGCAGACAGAACACGAATGTTATCTGCTGCTTTTATTTCAATTTTTTTACTCATTTGTTATTGTTTTTTTTAGTCAGCTTTTTAAGCAAATTCAAAAATAACAAAAAAAGAGGAAACCGATGGCTTCCTCTTTCATGGAGTATTTTAATCCTGGATAATTCTTACCATAAATACCCCTTTGATTGCCTTTAATTTTTCCAATAAATTTAGATTTACGGTGGATTGAGCCACATCAATGATATTATATGCAATATTGTCGCGCTTTTTGTTCAGCATATTGTCGATGTTCAGTCCTTCTGAAGCCAGCACGCTGGATATCTGGCTCACCATATTGGGAATGTTCTGGTTGGCAATCAGGATACGTGAACCGCCGTTTCTTTCCATCTGGGCTTCCGGGAAATTCACGGAATTTTTAATGTTTCCGTCTTCCAGATAATCTTTCAACTGGGTTGCAGCCATAATGGCACAGTTGGTTTCTGATTCTTTGGTGGAAGCACCCAGATGGGGAATGGGAATCACATTTTTAATTTTCAGTACTTTTTCATTGGGAAAATCGGAGACGTACCGCGCCACTTTCCCTGAATCGATGGCTGCTTCAAGGGCATCCAGATCGACCAGTCCGCCTCGTGCAAAATTCAGGATCCGGACATTGTCCTTCATCATGGCAAATTTTTCTTTATTGATGTATCCCCTGGTTTCAGCATTGAGCGGGATGTTCAGCGTAATGTAGTCGGCCTGGCTGAGCAGGGCCTGAATTCCTTCCACCCATTTTACCTGATTGCTCAGTTTCAGTGCTTGTTTCACCGACATGTACGGGTCAAAGCCGATCACGTTCATTCCAAGAGCAGTGGCAGCATTGGCCACCAGTACGCCAATGGCTCCCAGACCGATCACTGCCAGGGTTTTTCCCTGAATCTCCTGTCCGGCAAAATTCTTTTTTCCCTGCTCAACAAGAGCCGGAATTTCGTCGCTTTTGTCTGTTAAAGTCCGGACCCAGGCAGATCCGTCAACAATGTCCCTCGATGACAGCAGAAGTCCTGCTATTACCAGCTCTTTTACTCCGTTTGCATTGGCCCCGGGCGTGTTAAAAACGACAATCCCTTTTTCGGTGCACCGGTCAATGGGAATGTTATTTACTCCGGCCCCGGCACGGGCTACGGCTTTTAGTGTGTCCGGAATCTCCATGTCGTGCATTTTAAAACTACGAAGAATAATGGCATCCGGATTGGGAATTTCACTGGCAATCTCATAATGGCTCAGTGAAAACTGATTTAAGCCTTCGGAATCAATTTTATTTAATGTTTTAATTTTAAACATTTGACTTTAATTTTATTTATAATTATTATTTTTTTGTCGTTTGACACAAATATTAAAAATTAATTTGAAGTTCTTCATTCTGTTGAGTGTTAATTTTTCAATATATAGTTAACATTAAGACCAATTTTATTCAGATGAAACGAGCATGGTAAATTTATAACACAAACGAATATTATTAAAATCATGCGAGTTCCATCTTATACCTTAGAAAACAATTAATTTTAATAAGATGAATCATCGGGCGAAAAAAGTTTGTGCA